>JBFHIO010000235.1:0-3834 GCA_041596435.1 Desulforhopalus sp.
CCCGGGTGGTGTGGAAAGAATTTCAGACGCCGCAGATGCAGGAGAATCATCCGCTGTAGAGCCACTTCCATTGTCACGCGCGGCAAGTTCGAGAGCAACCTGCGAGAAACTGGTCACATCAGTGGATTGAGACTTACTGACAGCACCTGTTCGCTGTTCAGCCTGAAGCTGGTTATTTTGATAGACTTGACTTGTATATATGCGCGGCGTCATTCCGCCGATTACTGCCATCATACGCCCCTCCTCCCTTCTCTTTGCACCATATTACACCACTATAACATAAGGAAACATCGAATAACCTGTCTTTCGTCCATCTTCTTCATTACAGTCGAAAATGAAGGAAATACCAGATTCTTTAAGTCACCCATAATTAAAGATATAGCTGCAAAGAATCATTCGCAAGAAAGAAACAAGATTTTTACTTATCATTTATATCTCGCCAGAGGAATCGCCACCAGAACAGGCTGCAGAGAGCCGCTCCAGTGCCGTCGGCGAAAACGTCGAAAATATCCGGGGAACGATTTGGAATAAAAGACTGATGAAACTCATCGGTAATTCCATAGAAAATACAAAAAACGATCGAAAGACAAACAGCCTTCAGAGGAAATCTGCGGCGCCAGTGCGACTGGAGAGCAAAGAGAACGGCACACGCAAGCAGGCCGTAGATTCCACCGTGGGCAATCTTGTCCATACCGGGGAAAGACGGCAGATCCAGTTGATCGCCAGGAGTGTTGGATAAAAAAAAGATGGTTCCCATCACGATAAGTGCAGGAACCATCCTTGGAATTGAATTCATTGGCAGAGTATCAGGCTTCAGCAGACTTTTCTTCCGGAGATTCGACATGCACCTGTTCAAGCTGTTCCGGAGTAAACCGCTTACGAATCCGTCTCATTGCAGCGTTGAGTTCACTGGTAGGCGCGCCTTCAAGAATGAAGGAATTTTTATCTTTCCAGGAAGTGAGCTTCAGCTGGCGATCTTCAATCGTGTAGCTGTGAGTCCAGTTAACTTCAATGGTCTCCGGATTTTCTTCGATGGTAGCTTCGATCGCTTTGCCCCCCTCGGCAACCTGAATACCATCCTGATCCGTCATCTCCAGCAGCCAGGCATCGCCGAGCTTATTGGTAAAGAAGAAGAAAACCCCCATCTCGCGACTGAGAATCTTCTTCTCAAAGGCGTCGCGCTGTATCTGTTCAAGCGCACTCATAAGTGTCAGTGGAGGTGCGGCCTTACCCGCCGGGGTTCTGGCAGCCTTTTGCATCTGGGCAGAAGTTTTCTGCCCACAGCAGTGCTTGAATTTTTTACCACTGCCACAGGGACATTTCTCATTTCTTCCGATCTTGGCCATCACAAATCCTCAGACCGGGAGCAAAAGCTCCCGGAGCAACATTTTCATTCCGTATTACGAGCACTTGGAATAACCGCACTCGCGACAGGTTTCACACCCTTCCATAAAGAGAAGTTTGCCCCCGCATTCAGGACAGATGGAGGCAAAACCATGCTGTGTACCTGCAAGAAATGACTTGAAAAGTTTACTTAATTGTGCCGGAAGATCTAACATATGACCGCTGGACCTGTCAAGTTGCTTGATAATTTCATCCATCGGAACATTACAGCGCAACGCAAGAGAAACCAGGCGACATGTGGTCGTCCACATGGTGGACTTGTCATTCAAATCAACACGGTTGTCAAAGGGGAATTTGGCAAAAACCTCCATCGGCTTTTCGTTCTCATCAAAACAGACAATGATATAAACCGAATTCTGGTTCCGGTCCTTCACCCGGTAGCGCTTGGCATCAAGCATGTCTGGCAGACTTTCCTTCACCGGACCGGCAGAAGAGACCAGAGCAGTCTTTTCATCCCCGGTTTTGGCTGTACTGTTAAGTACCTGATTATCACGGGATCCGTCGCGATACACGGTCAGCCCCTTGCACCCCAGTTTGAATCCGGCAAGATAAGAGGCCTTCACATCATCCCGGGTAGCGCTGTGAGGCAGGTTAATCGTCTTCGAGATGGAACTGTCCACCCCGGCCTGCTGCAGACAGCCCTGCATGAGAATATGGTCGGTCGGGCTGATGTCCTGAGCTGTACAAAAGATCTTCTGCCATTTCTCAGGAATCTCTTCCATGCCGATCACACTGCCACTGTCAGCAACCTTGCTCATCAAATCTTCAGTGTAAAAGCCCTCACGTTTCGCAACGTCTTCAAAGAGCTTGTTCACCATCAGCAGACGATCACCATCCATGACATTTTTCACCATGACAATGGAAAAATATGGCTCACAGCCGGAGGCACAGTCTGCAATCATTGAAACTGTTCCGGTTGGCTGAATGGAGGTCAGCGCAGCATTCCGCCGAGGTGTGTATTTGTTGATCTTCGGGTCCCAGGCCGGAAACGGACCCTTTTCCTCAGCCATCGCAATAGAAACTTCCTCAGAAACGTCATGAATAAACTGCATGACTTCGGCAGATTTCTTGCGCCCCATTTCACTTCCATAGGGGATCTCAAGCTGAATAAGCATGTCATGCAACCCCATAATTCCCAGCCCGATCTTACGGGTTTTCAGAGTCATTTCCTCAATTTCAGGGATAGGGAAACGGTTGCAGTCAATCACATTGTCAAGAAACATGGTGGCAGTTGCCGTAACCTTCTTCAGTCTTTCCCAGTCCACTTTTCCCGCCAACACAAAGTTTGACAAGTTAATGGATCCGAGATTACAGCTTTCATAGGGCAGCAGCCACTGCTCGCCACAGGGGTTGGTTGCCTCAAAGTCACCGAGTTGCGGAGTGCTGTTGCCACGGTTAGCGGCGTCAATAAAAAGGACCCCGGGTTCGCCGTTGAGCCAGGCAAGGTCAATAATCTGCTCAAAGACCTGGCGGGCATTCAGCGAAGAAACAACCTCTCCGGTGGAGGGTTCAATAAGATCATAATCCGCATTGTCTTCCACAGCCTGCATAAACAGGTCAGTAATTGCCACACTGAAGTTGAAATTATTAAATTTTTCCGGATCCTGTTTGGCAACGATAAAATCGAGAATATCGGGATGATCAATACGCAACACGCCCATATTGGCACCACGTCGTTTTCCACCCTGCTTGATGGTCTCAGTGGCGGCATCGAAAACTGCAGCAAAACTCAGTGGTCCTGAGGCAATTCCCTGGGTGGAGTGAACGGAGGCATTTTTTGAGCGCAGGCGAGAAAAGGAGTAACCCGTTCCACCACCCGTCTTGTGAACAAGCGCACCATTGCGAATGGCAGTAAAAATGCCATCCATGGAGTCAGGCACCGGCAGAACAAAACAGGCCGACAGCTGACCGAGACCTGTACCCGCATTCATCAGACAGGGGGAATTGGGGAGAAAGTCGAGACGGTAGATCATATTGTAAAAATTTTCCACCAGTTCACTGTATCCCTCTGAGTCTTTACTTTTTACAGCAACGGCATCTGCCACCCGCCGGGAGAGACTCTCCCAGGTCTCAACAGGAGTCCCTTCAGAATCTTTAAGGTAATAACGACGTGCAAGGACTGTTTCGGCGGTACTGGTCAGTACCTGGCGAGTGCGATCAGGTGTCATAGCTCTCTCTTTTTGTAAAATGTTTTCGCGGAAAGGTTCAGCGGTATATTGAGTTTTTATTGCAGCGGCACTCCTGAGGGAGGAAGCGGCTTCTATCTTGAAAGCATTTGTACACCATACTTACGCATTATTCAACATCAAACCACAACATATGGTAGATGATAAGAAATATCGTTATTTCACAGGATTAACAAATTTCAATATTCTGCAAGTAAATTTTCGAAATATCTCACTCTTTATCTTAACCTCCCGTCATTACTGA
>JBFHIO010000236.1:0-3829 GCA_041596435.1 Desulforhopalus sp.
CCCAAAAACCGAAAGCTTTTCCAGAACATGTGTTATCGGGAAACGTATGGTTTCGACCTTGAAAAGGTCTACATTTGCAAGGACGGAACGGAAATCAATGTGCATCTCCATGCCGCAGAAGGCAGGAACGAGCCGAGTGACCCGCCATTGGGAATAGCCTTCGCAGAAGACATCACCGCCCGCAAACATGCTGAGACAGAGATTATTCAATCCAAACAGCTTATTGAAAGCGTTATCAACGGTATAGTCGATCCTGTTTTTGTGAAAAATGAAGAACATTGCTGGATTATGCTCAACGACGCGTTTTGCAGGATGCTCGGTAAAACACGTGAGGAGATGCTTGGCAAAAGCGATTATGATTTTTTTCCAGAAAAACAGGCAGCCATATTCAAGGAACACGATGATATTGTTTTCTCTTCGAATAAACCCGATAACAATGAGGAAAATATTGTCACCGAAGAAGAAACTCGTATTGTTTCAACCAATAAATCACCCTTCATCAACCCGATAACCGGTGCCCGAAATATTGTTGGCACACTCCGAGACATAACAGATGCCAAACGGATGGAAGAACAATTTCGCCAGGCCCAGAAGATGGAATCCGTAGGACGTCTGGCAGGCGGCGTGGCCCACGACTTCAATAACATGCTGGGGGTAATCATCGGTCATACGGATATGATTTTGGCACAAATGGATACATCGCAGCCCTTTAGCGACAATTTAAAAGAGATCAAAAAGGCCGCTGAGCGCTCCTCCGAACTGACCCGGCAATTACTGGCTTTTGCCCGCAAGCAAACCGTGGCGCCCAAAGTCCTGGACATAAACAAAAGAGTGGGCGGCATGACTAAAATGATGCGCAGACTCATCGGTGAGGACATCGATCTCGTTTGGGCACCATATAAGGATCTCTGGCCGGTCAAGGTTGATCCTGGCCAGATTGACCAAATCATGGTCAATCTCTGTGTCAACGCCCGGGATGCCATTGAAGACAACGGCAAGCTCACCATCGAAACACACAACACTGTTTTCGATGCTGACTACTGTAAATATCATAGGAATTTCAAGCAGGGTGAATATGTGCTGCTGGCCATAAGTGACAATGGCTGCGGTATGAACCGGGAGATATTAAATAATATCTTCGAGCCGTTCTTTACCACTAAAAAAACAGGCGTGGGCACCGGTCTTGGACTGGCCACGGTGTACGGGATCATTAAACAGAATAACGGGTTCATTAACGTATATAGTGAACAGGGCAAGGGTTCGACATTCAACATTTACCTGCCGCGACATCCTGGTGAATTCCGGGCAATGCGAAAAGAAACTCCAGCGGAACAGACAAGAAGGGGCAACGAGACAATACTGCTTGTAGAGGATGAGCCTGCAATTTTGAAAATGACGACAATGATGCTTGAAGGACGGGGGTATACAGTGATGGCGGCAGCTACTCCGGGCGAGGCCCTCCGATACGTTGAACAGAGCCCGCAACAAATCCAGTTGCTCATGATCGATGTGGTTATGCCCGAAATGAACGGCAGGGATCTGGCAAAAAAAATTTTGGCACTGAATCCCGATCTCAAGTGCTTATTTATGTCTGGTTATACAGCCGATGTTATCGCTCATCACGGGGTACTGGATGAGGGCGTGGATTTCATCCAGAAACCGTTTTCAATACAGGACCTGATCACCAAACTGCGTGAAGTGCTGGATCGTTGACATCCTCCCCGCGTTGAAAGGACGACGGATTCCAGCGGTGGCCACTTGGGAGTGTGTCTGTTGCTGACGGCTTTATATAAACGTTTATTTCACAGGCTGACCGGGCAGATGTCCTGTTCTCAAAATATTCTGTGCCCGCATTCAGGTCTGCGTTTTCGGCGGACCCGAAATGAAATTGGCAGGGGAACGAGGTGAAGTCCGACCTCGGAAAATTGAGGCCGGACCTGTTCCCTCGAAAGTTTTTAGACCTGCACCGGAACCGGTGCAAATTTTACCACATCAAAAAGCCCCATATCTGTCAGGCGCAGCTCGGGGATGACCGGCAGGGCGAGAAAGGCGAGGAGCATGAAGGGGTTGATCTGTTCTGGAATTCCCAGAGTGTGTGCCGCCTCGGTAACCTGTCGCTGTTCGCGGTCAAGGTCGGCCAGTGGCGCATCAGAGATCAATCCGGCGACCGGCAGAGGCATGGTGCAGACCACCTTGTCTCCGCGGACAACCACCAGGCCTCCGCCGATATGTTCTACCTCTTTCGCTGCACGCATCATCGCCGCATCGGTGTCACCGAGCAGGATGAGGTTATGCGAATCGTGACCGACAGTGGAGGCCAGTGCGCCGCCCCGTAATCCAAAGCCGCTGACGAGGCCGACACCTGCATTGCCATTATCGCGGTGGCGCTCGACTACTGCGAGTTTCAACACATCATCCTCTGCCGTCGGCTGGAAGCAGCCGTCAACGACATTCACCTCCCGCTTCGTGGCGGTGGTAACCAGAGAACCTGCGGCAATCTCAATAACCCGTGCTGTCACTTTTCCATTTTTTGAACCATCAGCGGGTTGCAGAGGCAGGCGCAGAAGCTTCTCTTCCAGTCCGCCGAGATGAACGGTGTTCAGCATGCGCGAATCAATCTCCGTCTCCGCTGTAAAGAGGGCCTCGCCGTTTTCTGCTACCGCCTCGCCATCCTTATAGACACTTTCTACCTGCACTTCATGCAGGTCATTCAACACCACAATATCCGCAGCATAGCCAGGTGCGAGGGCGCCGCGTGCCTCCAGACCATAACATTCGGCGGTGTTCAGGGTTGCCATGCGGATGGCTGCCACCGGGGCAATTCCGAGGCGGATTGCCTCCCTGATATTGTTATCGATATGACCGTGGCGGAGGATATCTCCAGGATGCCGATCGTCGGTGCAGAAGAGGCAGCGGCGAAGGTTCTCCGGAGTAACCGCGGCCAGCAGCGCAGTCAGGTTGCGGGCTGCGGAGCCTTCACGGATCTGCACATACATGCCGAGCCGCAGGCGTTCAATCATCTCTTCCGCTTTCTCGCATTCATGATCGGTGCGAATCCCCCCTGCGGCGTAGGCGTTGAGATCCCGGCCGGAAAGTTGTGGACTGTGACCGTCAATAATTTTTCCGGCACGGTATGCCATCGCCAGTTTGGCCAGCACGGCAGGGTCGCCGGCAACGACTCCCGGATAGTTCATCATCTCTCCGAGTCCGGCAACCCTTTCTCTGTCGATAAAAGGAGCCAGGGCCGCAGCGTCGAGTTCGGCACCGGCGTGTTCAAAGGCAGTGGCGGGGACGCAGGATGGGAGCATTACATAGAGATCAAGGGGGAGATCCTCCCCGGCCTTGAGCATATACTCCAGTGCGGCGGTACCACAGACATTGGCGAGTTCATGGGGGTCAGCGATTACCGCAGTGGTGCCGCGGGGCATGACCGCCCGGGCAAACTGGCCCGGCGAGGCCAGGGAGGATTCGATGTGGACATGAGCATCAATGAAACCCGGGGCAAGAACTTTGCCCTCACAGTTGATGGTCTCCACTCCTTCATATCCCTTTCCTACGGCGGCAATACAGCAATCCACCACGGCGACATCGGCCTCCAGCAGCTCTCCGGTGAAGACGTTGACCACCTTCCCGCCTTTAAAAAGGAGATCTGCCGGACGTCGCCCGGCGGCCACATCAATACGCTGTTTTAGTAGTTGTTCCATGTCATGAGACTCCAGAGGAATGTCACCCTGTTTAGTTTTGAATAAAAACAGGGAAGATAATTTTAATAATAAACAGCGCCGCGATAAACCAGGTGAGTACGGGAACCTCTCTGCCCCGGCCGGCG
>JBFHIO010000237.1:0-3824 GCA_041596435.1 Desulforhopalus sp.
AGCAGCGCCTCGGCCTCCTCAGGGGCAATCTTGTAATACTTGAGGTATGCCTCGACGATATCCCGTTCAAGGGACACACAGGCGGTGACATCCATGTGGATCGCCTCCTGTATCGCTTCAACGACATGGATATCACACGGCTCCGCCATGGTAACCTGCAGCAGGTTACCGGCAGTCCGCAGGGGGAAGGCCATGTGTTCTTTCGCCAGTTCCCAGGGAAAGAGTTTCAGCACCTCGGCAGAGGGAACTTCCTTGTCAAGAGTAACCGGTGGGAAATTCTGCCGACTGAGGAAATTAAAAATGGTGTCATTATCAATATAATCGAGGCGGCGGAGGATAGCGCCGAGACGCCCGCCCTCGCGAGTAAGGATCTTTTTTGCCTCATCCATCTGCGAAGGGGTGATGTAACCCGCCTTGCTGAGCATTTCACCAATCTTCATCTTGCCCGCACCGGATTGATCTCGTACCGTTCTTTTCCGCGGTCCTCGTTTTGCCCCTGCGCCGATAGCCATATTATTTCATCCAGTTAAAAATTTGCGGCAGCTCCGCTTCGCATATAGCCAGCCTTTTCGACCCGGTAAAAATCATAGTCGAAAAGCAGAGCTGTCTTCTGTCGGCGAAGTCCTTATGTCTCCTGTGAAAGGAGCAACTCCAGACTTCTCTTTACACTCAAAAAACTAATATTTAAAGTATAACCGCAGCACAAAAAAAAATCTTCTCCTTTTCTGAAGAAAAGAGAAGATTTCTCATAAAAAAGGATTTCTTATAACCGCTTTCCAGGCTCCTTCAACCTTTCCAGAACGGTGACAGATCCCGCAGTGTTTCAATAATACCTGGCATTTTCTCCAGCACGAAATCAACCTCTTCCTCGGTATTATATGTACTCAGAGAAAAACGCACTGAGCCGTGAGCTGCCGTAAAAGGCACTCCCATGGCCCGCAATACATGAGAGGGCTCAAGGGAGCCGGAGGTACAGGCGGAGCCGGAGGAGGCACAAATATTATAAAGATTCATGTGCAGCAGAATCGCTTCTCCCTCCACCATCTCAAAACTGATATTGGAGGTATTCGGCAGACGGTGCTCCCGATTGCCATTGAGAATTGACTTCGGCACAGACTGCAGGAGCCCAGTTTCAAGGCGATCACGCAGAGCCTTCACCCGCGTATTTTCCTCTTCCATATGCTCGCCAGCCATCTCACAGGCCTTGCCAAGAGCAACAATGGAGGCGACATTCTCCGTACCTCCGCGGCGCCCGCTCTCCTGATGACCGCCGGTGAGAAACGGTACATACGGCGTTCCCCTGCGGACATAGAGAATCCCGGTCCCCTTTGGCGCGTGCAGTTTATGCCCGGACATGGAGAGGAAATCGACATCAAGTTCAGCCAGATTTATCGGCACCTTGCCCACTGCCTGCACAGAGTCGGTATGGAAGAGGATGCCGCGCTCTTTTGCCATCCGCGCCATCTCTTTAACAGGATAGATGTTGCCAGTTTCGTTGTTGGCCCACATCATCGAAACGATAGCGGTATCGTCACTGAGCGCATCTTCATACTCTTTCAGATCAATCATCCCGGTGCTGTCCACCTTGAGGGCTGTGACCCGATACCTGCGACCGGTCATCACCTCAAGACTCTCGGTGAGGTTTATGATCGCCGGATGTTCCACCTTACTGGTAATAATATGACGCTTTTCCGGAAAGGAGCGCAATGCGGAGAGCACAGCGGTGGAGTCGCTTTCGGTGCCACAGGAGGTAAAGACAATCTCATCTGGGTGCGCACCCAGCAGGGTTGCCACCTGCTGCCGTGCTCTCTCCACCGCCTTCCCCACCTGCCCGCCAAAAGTATGCATGGAAGAGGGGTTGCCGTATAATTCGGTGAGATAAGGCTTCATCGCCTCGAAGACTTCCGGAGCAACCTGCGTTGTTGCATTGTTGTCCATATAGATAACGGGGTAATCAGTCATCACTTCTCCTCCTCAACCTGAAGGGTGCTGAGCACCTTTTCGCGAAGCTTGAGCTCCACCTGCTCTCTTATGCTGTCGCTGGTACCACTCAGGGAGACAATAACAGTATCGCCATCGACATCTACCAGCTCAATGTTCCCGCCATCTTTTTTCAGGCCGGGACGAACCTCGCTTTCAAGAACCTCTTCAATCTTTTTAATCTTCTGCAGAGTAGTCATTCTCTTTTTGGGCATCGGCACAACTGGAATGTGCCCAACCTCATTGAGAGTCTCATTAAGAATTTCCTGCAGGCGCCCGAGGCATTTTTCACACCCTCCGCCCGCCTTGGTGAAATTGGTAATATCTTCCACACTGCGCAAATGACTCTCGGTGACAGCCCTTTTTATCTCCACATCGGTAACACCAAAACATTCACAGACCACTTCCCCCTCGACAGCGGCCAGCGGCACGCCGCGATAGTCAGCAATGGCAGCTTCCAGAGCCTCTCTGCCCATCACCGAGCAGTGCATCTTCTCTTTCGGCAGCCCGCCAAGGGCTTCGGCAATATCTTCATTGGTAATTTTCGCTGCTTCATCCACCCGCAGCCCCTTTACCATCTCGGTGAGGATGGAAGAAGAGGCAATGGCAGAGGCACAGCCAAAGGTCTTGAATTTTGCATCGGTGATGACAGAATCTTCTATCTTCAGGGTGAGCTTGAGAGCGTCACCGCAGGAGAGGGAGCCAACATCACCGGTTCCACTGGGGTTTTCAATTTCGCCGACATTTTGCGGCTGAAGAAAGTGCTGTTGCACTTTATCGGTATATTCCCACATCTTGTTCTCCCTGGAATTGACGAATATGATGGCAGAAGACTGCACTTCACAGCTTCTGTCAGACAACCTTTATTGCAATATTTTATACAGGCCAGCAATGACCCTTTTCAGGCAAGCAGGCACAATACTAGTTGCTTTGACAAAAATCAAATCTGAAAAGATACCGTAACCCTTTAATAACAGGCCTGAAGGGTGGCGTGAAAGGCCTTCTATTTCGTTCATTCTCAAGGCTCAGGAGAAAACAAACCGCAGGCATATGGTTGATATCTCGACGTCTCGTCCCGCGCTTTGTCGGAGGATAAATTTCAGCTGACACAAAGAAGATAAGCCAAAGACGGGTTATTTAATGTCTGTTGAAAATTTTGCAGCAAATGGAAAACAGAAAAGGCGGCGGATACGCAATCCTCCCCGCCGCCCTCAATCTTCACGTTCGCCCCAGAGCTTACAGGGTTCTCTACAAGGGACCCTACAGGAGACCTGTTTCCCTGAGCAGTTCTGCTGCAGCATCCATCAACTCCGCCGTTCCTTCCGGAGTACGACTCTCCACATAAAAACGAACCTTGGGTTCAGTCCCTGAAGGACGAATCATCAGCCAGGAGCCGTCCTCAAAAACAAATTTATGCCCATCAAGGGTAATCACATCCTTCACCCGGCGCGGGACACCGCCAACCTGTATCTCACTGCCCACACCATATTTGTCCAGCCCGGCCAGTTTATCCTGCAGCTCCGGCCCCATTACCAGCACATCGAGACCATCCTTGGTGGGCAGATACTGACCATACTCCGCCTCAATCTCCCGCAGATACTCGCCGAGATTCTTTCCACTGCTCTGCACCATGGCCAGCGCCAGCAGAAGACCGATATAGGCGTCCTTTTCCGCAGTGTGGCCGAGAATGGAAATACCATCGGATTCTTCAAAATAGACCAGCGCCTCGCCGATCACCGGCTTGAAATTTTTGAAACCCACTGCCGGTTCATAGACATCTTCTCCAAGACCTGCGGCAATGCCGTTGGCAAGGTTGGATGTGGCAACGGTCTTGGCGACCAGAC
>JBFHIO010000238.1:0-3816 GCA_041596435.1 Desulforhopalus sp.
AAGACGGTACAGGTGGCAACCGGATTGATATCCGCCCGGCTCTTTCAACCCCGATCTCCATTACACCATGGATTGAAAGCCGGGTAGAAATGGCGGTGCGGGAAACGTATTATGCAATACAGAACTATGGAGATGCCTCCGAATGGGAATATGATGACAGCATCAACCGTTTTTATCCGGAGTTTGAAATTGATACTGCCACAACCCTGCAGCGCGATTTTGGTTTCTCCTCCGGCAAGACAGTCCGCCACGAATTTCGTCCCTACCTGAACTATGAATACATTCCAGATACGGCTGAAGATGATGAGCTTCCAGACTGGGACAGCATTGACGAAATCACCCAGGAGAACACCTTCACCTACGGGCTGGACAACCTTTTCAGCCGTGTTGCAACCAGCAGCTCAGGAATGGAAACTCTCTCCACCTATGGGAGTTTCCTGCTTGAGCAATCCTATTATCTGGACGATGATCATGACGATGAGCCTTTTGGGGATATTTACTCCAAGTTGACCTTCGAGCCCCTGCCGCAAACAGCACTCTCGTACAAGGCCTATTACGACGTTTATGACAACGATTTCAACAGCCATAATTTTGAAGCCACATACACCTTCAGCCGCAGCACCTATGTCAGCACGGAATACAGTTATGATAAAGATGACGATATTGAACAGATTAACGGCACTCTCGGCGTCAGACTGTTCGAGCGCTGGAGATTTGAGGGCAGCATAGAGCACTCTCTTTCCTACGAGCAGACCAACGAAGCAAAAGGCCTCATTGCGTATAGCGCCAATTGCTGGGGGCTCAAATTCCAGACGAAATACGACTCCGACGAAACAACGTATATGATGTTCTTTGAACTTGCCAACATTGGTGAAGCATTCGGCCTGGGGCTGTAAGCCTGCTGTCAAAATGTTCTTTGATCTTTTTAACGGCGATGCCGATGGGATTTTTGCACTCCATCAGTATCGCCTTTCTTTTCCTGCCAACAGCACGCTTATTACCGGTGTCAAACGGGATATTTGCCTGCTGCAGCAGCTGGCAGGGACCCAAAATGCAGAGATTACAGTCTTTGATGTCTCCCTTGATTCTAACAGAAAGGAGATTGAGCCCCTGCTCGCGCGAAGAAATTGCATTCGCTGGTTTGACCACCATTTTGCCGGAGAAATCCCCGCTCATGCAGGGCTTCACACCACCATTGACCCCTCTCCAACAACCTGCACCAGTCTCATCGTCAACACAACCCTTGGTGAATCCCACTCCGGCTGGGCAATATGTGGCGCCTGCGGCGACAATCTGTATGAAGCAGCAGGCCACCTCGCCAGCAAGAGGGGCTTTTCAACAAAAGAGCTGAACCAGCTTGCTGAACTTGGCAAACTCTTTAATTACAACGGCTACGGTGTTACCACCGCCGATCTCCATTTTCATCCAAAGGAGCTCTACCGCGCCGTCGCACCTTTTGCTGATCCTCTTGCCTTCATTGCACAATCAGAAGAGCTGGCGGTCCTTCGCGACGGCTGTGCAGAGGATCTGCAATATGCAACAGAAGGAGAACGGCAGAAGATTGGACACCACAGTCTCTATTTCTTTCCCGATGCCCCCTGGGCACGCCGGATCTCCGGCATATATTCCAACCTGAAAGCCCGACAGGAACCGGATGCAGCCCATGTTATTATCACCAGGGTTGGCGACAATCTGCGACTCAGCGTGCGAGCTCCACTCAATGACCGCAGGGGAGCCGACACACTCTGCAGAGCGTTCACCACTGGCGGGGGCCGTGCGGCGGCAGCCGGGATAAATGAACTGCCACCTGAAGAACTGTCGCGCTTTATTGATGCATTCTCACAAACCTGGCCTTCCTGAAAAACATATTACTATGATCAAGAGATCACTCCTGCTGTTTACACTCCTGCTGTTCACAGTCTTCTTCACCTGCGAATCAGCTTTTGCCACCGGGCAAAAGGCTGCGGATCTGGTCCGTGACAACCAGCCAATTGACATCAACACACCAAAGTATCACAAGCTTTTCACCGATCTTGAAGCAAAAGGATTCGACCGTAATACGTTGGAAAAACTCTTCTCCAATCTCACCGTCAACCGTAAAGTTCTCAAATTAATGGACCGCCAGTGGGGTAAACCCACTCCGTGGTATGCATACAGGGCACGCTTCCTTACCCCATCGATTCTCAAACAGGGAAAACAGTATCTTCGTAAATTTCGCCCAACCTTTGACCGCATTGAAAAGGACTTTGGCGTCAACCGTGAAGTAGTGGTAGCTATCTGGGCAATGGAGACGCGTTTTGGACAGAACACAGGGGACTTCAACATGTTTCGCAGCCTCAACACCCTCTTTGCCGCCTACCCCCGGCGCAGCGACTTCTTCCGCGCCGAACTGATTGACTACCTGCTGCTCTGCCGACGTAATGCCTTTGATCCACGAACCATAGAAGGCTCCTGGGCAGGGGCTTTTGGACAGGCCCAGTTCATGCCTTCCAGTTTCAATAAGCATGCCGTCGATTATGATGATGACGGTATCGCAGACCTTATTCATTCCCGCCTTGATGTTTTTGCCTCCATCGCCAATTACCTCCATCATTTCGGGTGGACCCTTGATACACCAGTCTTTATTGACCTCGGCCATCACCTGCATTCACCACAACTGGAGAAGAAGGCCGGGGAGGGATGGAGCAACAGTATCTCCTGGCGCAGGCTGCAGCAGCTGCAAAGGGTAAAACTGCCTGCGCCAGTTAAGGGAGGACACCTTACAGTTGTCCCTCTCGACCTGGATCCCCAAAAGGGCGGGGGCAAACGCTACCTCGCCGGATACCCGAATTTTCAGGCTGTTCAGCACTACAACCACAGCCAGAAATACGCCGCTGCAGTCAGCGAACTGGCAAAGGCTCTCCAGTGAGCAAATCGATGCGCAGGGGCACGCTGATTCTCATTTCCACACTCTTTGCGCTTGGGGTTTTCCTCTTTTTTTATCGTGAACCCTGGCGTCCTGTACATATAATATCCCCTGGGAACGAGCCCGCCTTCTCCGATGATGGGGATCTCCTCAGCCTTCGTACAGCCGTAGAAAGTCAGCTGCACTGGCTGGAAGCAAAGGCAGAAGGTACAACGGTGAAACTCGGCGACGAAGAAATTCCGGTTACACTGTTGCATTCCTCCCTCGCTCACCTCTCCGCCTTTCTCCGCAGCAGTCCCACGCCAGACCAACTCGCCGCTTTCCTGCGCGACAACTATGATGTCTTTCAGGCGGGAGGGCGCAAAGAAAAGAGAGGTAGAGAACTCCTTGTCACCGCCTATTATGAACCGATTTTTAATGGGGATCTGCAGAAAACGGAGACGGCAATATGGCCAATTTATCAGCTGCCGGAGAAGATGCCGCGAGGCCTGAAAGACCACGGGTGGAGCCGTAAAGAGATAGAATTATCTGGACGCCTCAAAGGACAGGAACTGGCCTGGCTCAACAACCCGTTCGATGCCTACCTGCTTCACGTACAGGGCTCAGGAAAAATTCGCCGCCCCGATGGCTCGATTTTCACCGTTCGTTATGCGGGTAACAACGGCCTGGAGTATATGAGTCTTGGCAAACTCTTTGTTGATGAAAAAATTCTGCCGCTTGAAAAGGTGACTATCCCGGCCATGCGCAAATGGCTGGCCGAACATCCAGAGGAACAGCAGCGCATGTTTTTTCACAATCCACGCTACATTTTTTTCAAAAAAGGAACTCCGGGCAATCCTGTGGGAAGTAACGGGGTGAAACTCACCCCCGGCCGCTCCATAGCCATCGACCCGACCATTCTCCCCACGGGC
>JBFHIO010000239.1:0-3814 GCA_041596435.1 Desulforhopalus sp.
AACAAGGAGTCACTAGGGTATTCCATCTCGCAGATATCCTCTGAGGAAGTCAACGTAGCACGTGAAAACAACGTTATGAATTCGCTTTCGGGAAAAGTATCAGGATTACAGATCACACAATCCAATACAGGGGTTGACGGCTCCAGTCGTGTACTCCTAAGAGGCGTTACTACGATCAACGGTAACAACAGACCTCTGGTAGTCGTCGATGGTATTCCTATTAACAATAGTTCGGGTGGTGCCAGCGGAAGTGGTGGCATCGACAGTGGAGATGACCTATCTGATATCAACCCTGATGACGTGGAATCCATTAGTGTGCTCAAAGGAGCAGGAGCAGCAGCGGCCTATGGCTCGCTAGGCATGAACGGGGTCATTTTAATTACTACCAAATCGGGAACAAAAAAGGATGGTGTAGGTATTTCATTTAATTCGTCCTTCTCTTTTATAGACATTGCGTTAACCCCTGATTTACAAAATGAATATGGGGCAGGTGTATAATCTTCTGTCCTGACTGCACTATTATCCATTATGATAAGGCAAAAATAATGGATAATTGCGAATAATATAAGGATTGCTGTCCTGAATTCAAGCTCCTTCGATACATATCGGCATGTAAAAAGAAAAGAAAAAAAGACCTCGGGTTTGTGATGAATTCTACTGAAAACTCAGATCAAACAACCTGCTTTTTGGGCAGAGCCATAATAGAGGGAAGGCCAATAAGGGCAAGTCCGGCTGCTGCCATTAACGTGATGTCGAATCCGTACTGATCCTGGAGTGCCCCGATGAAAAGAATAATCAGTGCATTGCTTACGAAGTTGAAGCACATATACAGGCCATTTGCTGCACCACGGTTTTTACCTGCATGCTCCTGTACTATGGCAAGCAGTACGGGGGAGCCCGCAAAGCCAAAAAGTGCAATGGCCGTGAGACAGGGAATCATCTGCCAGCCGGAGGCATACACAAGGCCGAGCATTGCAGCGGGCCCGGTAATCATTCCTGCATAGAGCACTTTTTTTCTGCCGATAAAGTCACTGAGTGAGCCGCCGGCAAATGTTCCTGCAGTCCCCAGAAGTTCAAAGAAAGCAAGAGCCATGCCGCCGAGCCAGACACTTTCTCCTTTACTTATAACGAGGTAGGCCGGGAGATATCCGCTCAGGACTCCTACCAGGCAGGCTCTTGAGATCAGCAGCCCTGTTATGGGCAGCATGACAGGCATAAGCTCTTTCCATGCTTCTGTCATTGTTGGCATCTGACTTTTGTGGCGGGTGATTTTGGGCACATCACGTATCTGGAAGAATAAAACCACAGAGGCGCTGATGCCAAAAACCATAAGGACCCAGGTATTTTCAAAGCCAAGAAATTTAATTGTAGTTGCTGCCAGCACAGGGCCCAGACTCCGGCCAAGCTCTCCTGCAACCATCCACCAGCTCATTCCGCGTCCGAGCCGTGCTCCTGAAAAGCGGGTGATGAATATGGGGCCCACAACATGAAATACGGAAGCACTGAATCCGGCTGCAAGGAGCATTAGACAGAGGAGGGGGTAACTGCTTGACAGCCCCAGCATACTGAAGAAAATAGCGGTGATTCCCGGGCAGGCTGCGAACAGGTAGCGGAAATCCTTTCGGTCAGCGAGAACCCCCAGAAAAGGGTTGGCCAGTGAGCTTGCACGGAAAAAAACGGTCAGCAGCCCTGCCAGAGCCATGGAAATGGAAGACCTTTCAATGATCAGCGGCAAAAAGGTGGGAAGAAAGCTCGAGTAGGTGTCGTGGACGAAATGTCCTCCGGCAACGGTCAGAATCCGACGCGGAGAGGCTGCCTCGGGAACTGTTTCAGGGGACTGTCCGGCGACGGACTGTACTTCAGAAGCGTGTTTGGAGGACGTCATAACTCTTCTTTATTTGCAGGATTAATGAGGGCACATTAAGTAATCGCCCCTTTCCGGGCCGAACGGGAACTCCCCGACGACCGGGGATGACTGTTTGAGGTCGTCCGGCATGTGAAAAGCTTAACATTCGCAGCGGGCAGTGCAAGAATAAAACGTGGCCTGCCTGTTGCCTGCCCCAGGGTCCCAAATCCTCTCATTCCTGCACCCTGGCGGGAGCTGACATCAGACTTTATCCTCACAGTTTACCGCCTGTCTCTTTCCCTTTGGAGGGGGAACAGTTTCGGCAGGCCTTGTCTCTTGATTGCCCGCTTTTGCTGAATTTGAGCGGGCAACCCGGCGGAAATCACGCCAATATCTGCTTTGCCTTGCCTGTGGAAGGAAAAGTCCTTAATTTTTAAAGCTCTTCTGTGCTGTTACGGGCTCCTCTGCGGGCAAACACTCACCATCAACAAAAGGAAAGCCTTATGAAAAAAATAATCAATGATGTCGACAGGGTAATCGTAGAAACCCTTGAAGGGATGGCTGCCGCGCATCCCGAGTTAAAGGTTAATATTGATCCTCACTATATCGTTCGGGCGCATAAGGGAAACAAGGTGGCGGTCATTTCCGGTGGAGGCAGCGGGCATGAACCGCTTCACGGTGGTTTTGTCGGCACCGGGATGCTTGATGGTGCCTGCCCTGGTGAGATGTTTACCTCTCCCACTCCCGACCAGATGTATGAGTGTGCAAAGGTTGTGGAGAGTGGCAAAGGGGTTCTTTTCCTCGTGAAAAACTACACCGGTGATGTGATGAACTTTGAAACGGCGGTGGAGCTTGTTGCGGGAGAGGACATCGCCGTGCAGACCATTCTTGTGGATGATGATGTGGCCGTAAAAGACAGCCTCTACACTGCAGGACGGCGGGGTGTGGGCCTCACCGTGCTCATGGAAAAAATTGTTGGTGCGGCGGCAGAAGCGGGATGTGATCTTGATACCTGCGCCAATCTGGCCCGCAAGGTGAATCTGAATGGGCGCAGCCTGGGCATGGCTCTTACCTCGTGCACTGTTCCCGCTGCGGGCAAACCCACCTTTCAGCTGGCCGATGATGAGATGGAGATTGGTATTGGTATTCACGGCGAACCCGGGATTGAGCGGATGCCGCTCAAACGTGCCGATGAAATTACAGAAATCCTCACCAACGCTGTTCTGGACGATAAAGGCTACAGCCGTACTTTGCGGGAATGGGACAGAGGGGCGGGCGACTGGGTGGAAAAAACCCTCGTTGACGAAGATTTTAATGAGGGAGATGAGATGATCGCTCTCGTTAACAGCATGGGTGGCACTCCGTTGTCGGAGCTTTATGTGGTCTATCGCAAACTGGCAGAAATCTGTAAAGGGCGGAAGATCAAGATTGTCCGTAACCTTGTCGGTCCCTATATCACTTCGCTGGAGATGCAGGGTTTTTCCATTACGTTGCTCAAAGCAGATGCCGAGATTCTTAAATACTGGGATGCTCCGGTTCGTACCCCCGGCCTGCAACTCGGATAATAAAGGAATATGACTATGATCACAGAAAAACAGGTTCTTGCCTGGCTGGAACTCTCCGCCACCGTGATGGCGGAGAATAAAGAGTTTCTTACCGATCTTGATGCGGCTATTGGCGATGCCGACCACGGAATCAATATGAACCGCGGTTTCAGCAAGGTGAAGGACAAACTTGCCGAGCTGACGGGGAAAGATATCGGTACCATCCTGAAAACCACCGGCATGACGCTCATGTCCAGCGTGGGCGGGGCGAGCGGTCCCCTCTATGGGACCGTGTTCATGAAAGCGGGTCAGGCCCTTGCAGGAAAAACGGAGCTCGGCAGTGACGATCTCTTCACGCTTTTCCAAAGCGGTCGTGATGGTATCGTGCAGCGTGGAAAGGCTGTTGCCGGGGATAAAACCATGT
>JBFHIO010000240.1:0-3775 GCA_041596435.1 Desulforhopalus sp.
GATATTGCACTGGTGCGGGAAGTTTTCCACCATCCTGTAAAATTTTCACTGCCGCCCAGTGGAGGCTGACCTCGCCATCGCCGGTATCTGCTCTCAGTGAAGAGGGCGCCGCCGGAGGGATGGAGTAAATAAAAGTAACAATGTTGGAATCGGGACTCTCAGCAAACCAGCTGTCTTTGGAGCGAATCTTGAAGAAGTAACGGTAGCCGGAATTCAAACCTCTGGCCTGATATACACCCTGCCGAAGCTGATTTCCGTCATACACAGCTCCTCCGGGCAGAGCCTGCGGCTTGCCGAAGGGAATCGGACAGGTCTTGCAATATTCATCCATGGGGACACCAGTACGAAAAAGCTCAAAGCTGGAAATATCTTCCAGCGGAGAGCCCTTGAGTGTCTTTGAGGGATAGCTCCAGGAGAGTTCCACACCCTTGTCATTAATAGTGTAGCGCAGGTTCTCAATCGCGAGGGGGACAACAGACTGCGGCGGAACCGGATCATCTTTATAGCCGCATCCGGAAAGCAGCAGGGTCGTAGCACCTGCGACAATGCAGGCAGCAGTTTGAAGTTTCATTCCATTCCTCTCAGGCTTGTATTCCCAGTTCTTGTTCAGCGGTGGCAACCGCCTCTTCTACACGAACAAGGCTCGTTCCACCGCGGGAAATACGGCTGTTGATCGAACCCTCTGTACTAGGACCTCATACACATCTTTCCCGATAACAGGCGAGAACTGAGCCATCTCCTCAAGAGTGAGGTCAGGCAGTTCTTTTCCATGATCCAGGCACCAGGCAACAGCGTGGCCGACAATGGCGTGCGCTTCACGGAAAGGCACATTGTGCAGCACAAGGTAATCAGCAAGGTCGGTGGCGGTCATACATCCGGTGCGGGTTGCCTCGTCCGTGCGTTTCTTCTTGAACTTGAGATCGGCAAGCAGCTCGGCAATAATAGACAGCCCGGCACTCACCGTATCAGCAGCATCAAAGACCGGTTCCTTATCCTCCTGCAGATCACGGTTGTAAGTAAGCGGCAAACCTTTCATGATGGTGATGAGGGTCATCAGACTGCCCACGACCCGTCCGGTTTTACCCCGCATCAGCTCAACAATATCCGGGTTTTTTTTCTGCGGCATGATGGAGGAGCCGGTGCAGAACTTATCCGGAAGATCGACGAAATCAAACTCACTCGTAGACCACAACACCAGCTCTTCGGAGAGGCGGGAGAGGTGCAGGTGGATCATGGTGCAGGTGGAAAGAAACTCAAGGGCATAGTCGCGGTCGCCGCTGCTGTCCATGGAATTGCGCGTCCAGCTTTCAAACCCCAGCGCTTTCGCGGTCATCTCCCGGTCGATGGGCAGACCGGTACCAGCCATCGCTGCACTGCCAAGGGGCGAAAGGTTGAGACGCCGCCTGCAGTCCTTCATCCTCCCTCTGTCACGGCTGAACATCTCAAAATAGGCAAGCATGTGATGAGAGATGAGCACCGGCTGCGCCCGCTGCATGTGGGTATAACCAGGCATTGCCGCGCCGAGATTCCAGCGTGCCAGTTTCACAAAGGCAGCGCGGACACCATCGAGAAGTTCGACAATAAAATCGCACTGGTCGCGGAGATACATTTTGAAATCCACCGCCACCTGGTCATTGCGGGAACGGCCGCTGTGCAGCCGTGCTCCCGCGGGACCGATACGATCAATAAGTGCCTTCTCAATGTTCATGTGAACATCTTCCAGCTCCACCTTGAACTTGAAGGTACCGGCATCAATCTCCGCCTCAATCTCGCTGAGACCGGTGATGATTTTCTGCAACTCCTCATCGCTCAGAATACCATTGGCCGCCAGCATGGTGGCGTGGGCTTTTGAGCCGGCAATGTCATACCTGTAGAGACGCGAGTCATAGCTGATCGACTCGCTGTAGGCCTCCATGGAAGCGGCGGTGGTTTCACTGAACCGTCCGCCCCACATTTTTTCTGAGCCTTTCTTCTTTTCCTGTGCCATTCCCTGTCCTCAGCGCTGGTAGCGATTCAGTTTTGCGTTGATCTTCAAACGCAGACCGTTGAGACGAATAAAGCCGGTGGCATCACCCTGATCATACACGTTATCCTCTTCAAAGGTAGCCACATCCTCGCGGTAAAGCGAATCGGCAGACTTGCGGCCGACCGGAGTACAGTTGCCTTTATAGAGCTTCACGCGCACAACACCGTTAACCACCTTCTGAGTTTCGTCCATGGTCTTCTGCAGCAGCTCCCGCTCGGGGGAGAACCAGAAACCGTTATAGACCAGCTCTGAGTAGCGGGGAATGAGGCTGTCGCGAATCTTCATAACCTCACGGTCAAGGCACAGGGTCTCAAGGGAGCGATGACACTCACGCAGCAGGGTCCCGCCGGGGGTTTCATAGACACCATGGGATTTCATGCCGACAAAACGGTCTTCAACGAGGTCGAGGCGGCCAATGCCGTTGGCAGCAGCGAGGTCATTGAGGCGAGAGAAAAGAGCCAGCGGCTCCATCTTTTCGCCATCAAGGGCAACGGGGTCGCCATTTTGGAATTCAACCTCAAGATATGTCGCCTTGTCCGGGGCCTTCTCGGGAGAAACCGTCCATTTGAACATATCCTCATCCGGTTCATTCCACGGATCCTCAAGCAGACCACCTTCGTAACTGATATGGAGAAGGTTTTCATCACAGCTGTACGGGTTCTTTTTGGTGACCGGAACCGGGATGTGGTGCTTCTCAGCGAACTCTACCAGCTTTGCACGAGAGGTGAGATCCCAGGTACGCCACGGAGCGATGATCTCCAGATTCGGGTCAAGGCTGATATAGCCCAGCTCGAAACGCACCTGATCGTTACCTTTGCCGGTGGCACCATGGCTGACGGCATTGGCACCTTCCTGTTGGGCAATACGTACCTGCTCGCGGGCAATCAGCGGACGGGCAAGGGAGGTTCCAAGAAGATAGGAACCTTCATAAATACCGTTGGCGCGATAGGCAGGGAAGATGTAATCCTCAACGAATTCTTTACGCAGATCGGAGATAATTACCTTCTCTGCGCCGGTGGCCAGACCTTTCTTCTCAACAGCTGCCCAATCCTCTTTCTGACCGATATTGGCAGAGTAGGCGACAACCGGGCATTTATATTCTTCTTCCAGCCATTTTAGAATAACGGAGGTATCAAGGCCTCCAGAGTAGGCAAGTACGATTTTTTCTACAGACATTTTTCTGTTTTCCTTATTACTGCAAACTATAAATAACACCTTGAAGGGAAGCGCTCCGCTTCAGGTATGTAAACTTCCTCAATATACAAGGTTCTGCAAGATCACCTGAACTCAGGAGAACCCCAGACCTCCAACCAGCGCTTCAAGCAGCGCCTTGTGCATATGCATTTTGTTTTCGGCTTCATCGAACACCACCGATTGCGGCCCTTCGAGCACTTCTTCGGTGATCTCTTCCC
The DNA here is from genome assembly GCA_041596435.1 of Desulforhopalus sp. Lineage (GTDB taxonomy): Bacteria > Desulfobacterota > Desulfobulbia > Desulfobulbales > Desulfocapsaceae > Desulforhopalus. The sequence continues at coordinate 3,439 of JBFHIO010000240.1, forward strand.
CGCGGTGGGCAGGCAGACAGTGCAGGACGATGGCATCCGAATGAGCCTTTTCCAACAGCGCCTGGTTCAGCTGATAGCCAGCAAAGGCCTTCAGTCGATCTTCCTCCTGCCCCTCATCACCCATAGAGGAGAAGACATCGGCGTTAAGAACATCAGCATCTTCCACCGCCACTTCAGGGCTGCGCTGCAGAAGAATTTTACCGTTGCGTTCTTTCGCCCACTTGAAGATTTTTTCGTCTGGGTCATATCCGGCCGGGCAGGCAAGCACCAGTTCAAAACCGAGGATCGCCGCAGCCTCAAGCCAGGAATTTGCCATGTTGTTGCCGTCACCAATCCA
>JBFHIO010000241.1:0-3772 GCA_041596435.1 Desulforhopalus sp.
AACAAGAACACCATCAAAATTATCGGGACAGAAACTGATAACTCAGCTCAGGGATATTTTGTTTACGACTCCAAAAAATCCGGCTCTGTTACCACCAGTCACCTGCGTTTCGGCAAGAACCCGATTATTGCTCCTTATCTTATCCAGAACGCACAATTCGTTGCCTGCCATAATTTTACATTCCTCAAGCACGTGGATATGCTCAGCCACCTCGTTGATGGCGGAACCTTCCTGCTGACCACCAGCTTTGATAAAGACAGCGTCTGGTCACACCTGCCCGGTCCCGTGCAGAAACAGTTGATTGACAAGAAAGCAAAACTCTACATCATTGATGCGCTTAAACTCGGCGAAGCACTTGGCCTTGGGGCACGCATCAACATGATCATGCAGACCGCTTTCTTCCTGATTTCGGGGATTCTCTCGAAAGAAGACGCCATCACCTCTATCAAAAATGCTATCAAGAAAACCTATAGCAAGAAAGGTGATGAAGTTGTGCAGATGAACTACGGTGCTGTTGATGGTGCCATCAACGCTATTGTTGAAGTAGCTCTGGGCACTGCCACCGATGGCGAAGCTCTGCCTCCCATCGTTCCTGAAGATGCACCTGAATTTGTTAAAAACGTTACTGCAAAAATGATCGCTGGCAAAGGCGAAACCATCAAGGTTTCTGAAATGCCTGACGATGGTACCTGGCCCACAGGCACCACTCAGTATGAAAAACGGAACATCGCAGTGACCGTTCCAAACTGGATTACTGACAACTGCATCCAGTGTGGTCAATGCGCACTGGTCTGCCCCCATGCTGCAATCCGTCTCAAAATCATCGATGACACATCTGATGCACCGGCATCTTTTAAAACCAAAGATGCCATCGGCAAACAGTTCAAAGACAAAAAATTTGCTATTCAGATATTCACTGAAGACTGCTGTGGATGTACTCTCTGTTTTGACGCCTGCCCGGCGAAAACGAAAGCCCTCGAAATGGTTCCCAACACGGAAGAATTGAGAGAGCAAGAGATTCCTAACGTAAAATATTTCCTCAGCAAACCGGAAGTTAATCCTGCAGACGTAAACCTCAGCACCGTCAAAGGCGCCATGCTCATGCGGCCTCTCTTTGAATTCTCCGGTGCCTGCGCAGGCTGTGGCGAGACTCCCTACATCAAGCTGGTTACCCAGCTCTTTGGAGATCACCTGCTGGTCGGCAATGCCACCGGCTGCTCCTCCATCTACGGCGGCAACCTGCCGACCACTCCCTACACCAAGCGCGCTGATGGACGCGGACCTGCATGGTCCAACTCCCTCTTTGAAGATGCTGCCGAGTTTGGTTCCGGGATGCGCACCACCGTGAAGAAACTGGGTGCACAGGCCGTTGAACTTGTTAACAAAACTGCCGATGCAGGTATTATTGACAAGGCTCTTGCAGAATCCCTCCTCAACGCTGCACAGAAAGAACAGTCCGACATTGAAGCTCAACGCGGTCGTGTTGCTGAGCTGCAGGCAGTTCTTGAAAAGAGCAGCGATATTCTTGCCAAACGCCTCTCCACTCTTGCCGACTACCTCGTTCGCAAGTCTGTATGGAGCTTTGGTGGTGACGGCTGGGCCTACGATATCGGCTACGGCGGAGTTGACCATGTTCTCGCCTCAGGAGAAGATATCAACATCCTCGTACTGGACACCGAGGTATATTCCAACACCGGTGGTCAGATGTCCAAATCTACCCCGCGTAGTGCCACAGCACAGTTTGCTGCCGGCGGGAAGAAAATGCCGAAGAAAAACATGGGTATGATCTTCGCAACCTATGGCAACATCTATGTTGGTCAGATCAGTATTGGAGCCAACCCGGCACATGCTGTGAAAACCATCAAAGAGGCAGAAGCATACGATGGTCCGTCACTGGTCATTGCCTACTCGCACTGCATCAACCACGGGATCAATATGGCCCATGGTCTGCAACAGCAGAAAAAGGCTGTTGCCTGCGGTCACTGGCCGCTCTATCGCTACAATCCGCAGCTTGCCGCAGAGGGCAAAAACCCGCTGATTGTTGACTCTAAAGCACCATCCATTCCATTCGAAGAGTATGCCCTGGCAGAAAACCGCTATCGCTCACTCAAACGGATGAATCCGGATAATGCTGACAAACTGATGGCCGAAGCACAAAAGGATATTGAGAACCGCTGGGCATTCCTTACCAGTCTTGCAAGTGCTCTGGAACCGAAATAAAAAGAAAGTGCCGACAGGCTGCGTGCGGCCTGTCGGCACCAGATTTCATCTCAACTTGCATTAATTAAATCAAGGCATTATATAAAAGGGATTGGTGAAAATATTCACTAATCCCTTTTTTTTGTATCTCCTGACATTGCAATATTGCAACATTCCTTTTTCCTGTTGAGACAAGAGAGGCTACGATGGTACGAGAAGAAATTTATACTGCAGATGAAGCCCTGAAAATTCTGTTTGAAGGGAACCGGCGATTTATGCATGGTGAAATCACCCACAAAGACCACTACGGCGAAGCCCGTGAACTGCATGCAGAACGCCAGCAGCCACTTGCAGTGATCCTCACCTGTTCCGACTCAAGGGTTCCCCCGCTGGACATCTTTGACCTCGGACTTGGAGATCTTTTCGTTTTGAGAGTCGCCGGAGGCCTGGTCAATGATCAAATGCTCGGCAGTATAGAATATGCTGTGACCCACCTGCAGTCCAGGCTGGTAATGGTTATGGGACACACTTCCTGTGGAGCGATCACAGCGGTAGCCAGCGGCTCCCGCCTCGGCGGACATATTGCAACCCTTATACCGCCCATTGACTCCGCCCTGAAAAGTGCCAGGAAGATGAAGGAAGGAGATCTTCTGGACAACGCGTCAAAGGTTCTCGCTCGTGAACTCTGTGAAAAAATAGCCCAGTCCGAACCCATCATCCACGACCTCGTTGAGGAAGGAACCGTAAAAGTTATCCCCACCTTTTACAATCTCTCCACAGGTGCCGTTCAACTGATTTAAAAAGAGTTACGGAAAGAATAAAAGGCTGTTGCTGCATTCTGTGGAAATAATTTTTACCTGTAATGCAGGAGCTGGACAAAGAGTAATTATTCAAAAGTTTCTGAACCCGTCTTCCATAAAAAAAGAGGGGGCACCGTTTCCGGTGCCCCCTCTTTTTTTCTTAACAAGACTCTTCAAAGAACCATTACATCAGTCCTCATCTTTTTTATCGCGATCACCCTTCATCTTCTCATAGTCCGCCACTGATTGCAAAATCTGCTCACCCTGGCGTTTTTTCAACTGCTCAACCTTCTCCTTGAGTTTATCAGGACGGATGGGCATTTGCTTGGCACCAAAAAGTGTGGCCGCAAGATATTCGAAAGAGAAAAGCATCAAAGCCACGTCATCGGTTTTGATATCTTCTATCAATTGCGGGTCAAGCTCGTAGGTATCCAGAAAAGAGCTCTCAAAGATAAAACGGCGGAAAGTATGCAGATCTGTGGAGGCCATAAAAAACATACGTTTGGCCTGCTCTGAAAGGCTCGCCTGATGCCCGAAAGACTTGCGTCGCATGACAAGCCTCAGCCAGCCTTTATTCATTTCGTCACGGACATCTACTCCCTGATCAGCGCGCCACTCTCTAACGGTCCATTCTTTCTCTTCTTCGAATCCCTTGCAGTGCGGTTCTCTGACGATAAAATAGAACTTATCCTCCGCAGAGATGTTCTCATTTCCTTCAGCGTCCCTGCTGCCTCCCTCGTGAAAGTCCGCCATCCCTACCGGATAATAGCGAC
>JBFHIO010000242.1:0-3769 GCA_041596435.1 Desulforhopalus sp.
AAACCTTGAATTATGAAGGGATTTAATCACAGTCAAGGTTTCCACAGGTGCAACTGGCACCACCGAAACATCCCGCTGCAACAGTGGGGTATCGCTCAGATTTCTTTTTTATGGAGAAACCGCAATGAACACGTCCCAGATTCAAGAGCTGCAGAATATTTTTGGTAAAGAGGAAGTTCTCACCGCTCCAGAGGATCTTCTCGTCTATGGTTATGATGCTTCACCTGTTGAAATTATGCCGGAAGTCGTCGTCTTCGCAAAGACAACAGAACAAATCAGCGAGCTGTTGAAATTTGCGTACCGGGAAGAGATTTCAGTAACTCCGAGAGGCCAGGGGAGCGGACTTTCCGGAGGCTCAATACCTCTAAAATCCGGGATTGTTCTCAGTATGGACAAAATGACCAGAATCATCCATATCGACCCGGAAAACCGTCTCATTACGGTGGAAGCAGGACTCACCACCTCTGAGATAGACCCGGCAATCGCTAAATTCAATCTCTTCTACCCTCCCGATCCAGGCAGTGTGAGCTTCTCTTCCATTGGTGGAAATGTAGCCGAAAATGCCGGTGGATTGCGTGGACTCAAGTATGGTGTCACAAAAAACTATGTGAAAGAGATGAAGGTGGTTCTTCCCCAGGGAGACATTGTCACCATTGGCTCCAAATGCGTGAAACACGTTGCCGGCTTTAACATGGAAAGTGTTTTTGTGGGAGCAGAAGGCCTTCTCGGCGTCGTTACAGAAATTACCCTTGCCCTGATGCCCATTCCGGCTCACCGCGAATCCGCACTGGCAATCTTCACAACCCTGCGGGATGCAGCCCAGTGTGTTTCTGACATTATTGCCGAAGGGGTTACCCCCTCCACCCTGGAGTTTATTGACAACAAAGCCATTAATGCCATTCAGGATTTCAAAGATTGTGGTCTGCCACGGGACGCAGAAGCCGTACTCATTATTGAGTGCGACGGTGAAGAACATTCCGCCAAAGCAGAGATGGTTAAAGTGGAAAAGATGACGGAAAAAAACAACGTGCGAAAGTTCAAAATCGCTCAGTCCGCAGGAGAACGCGATAACCTCTTTGAAGGACGAAGAGTCTGCCTCAACGCACTTGCTTCTGTTCGCCCGAATCTCATCCTTGAGGACGCCACGGTTCTGCGCTCTCAACTCCCGGAAATTGTGGCAGGGGTCTCTAACCTTGCCGAAAAATATAAACTTGATATCGGTCTCTTTGGACATGCCGGCGACGGCAACATGCACCCGACTTTCCTCTATGATGCCAAAGATAAAGAGGAGACAGCACGGGTTCATGAAGCAGTAAAAGAGCTCTTTCAGCTCGCTATTGATCTCGGCGGGACCATCTCCGGAGAACACGGGATAGGTCTTGAAAAGAAACCTTTCCTCGCTGACCAGATAGGCAATGAAGGTATTGCTCTGCTGCAGGCTGTGAAGAAGACTCTTGACCCGAAAAATCTGCTCAATCCGGGTAAGATGTTTGACATGCCGAAAGACACCGTCCAGGCAGCCTGAGGGAGGAGCCATGCATATTCAAAAAGATGTCCAGGAACAGGCCAGGCAGCATCTCGCCGAGGCAACTAAAGAGTTCGACAAATGTATGAAGTGTGGCAAATGCCGCAACGTCTGCCCGGTTTTCAAAGAACTTGGAAACGAAATTTTCTCCGCCCGAGGTAAAAATAAACTCGCGGAAAAACTCGTCGCTGGAGATATCGAGATTACTGATCGTGTCAAACAGGCGATTAATGAGTGCCTCAACTGCAAGACCTGCGCAGCCAACTGCCCGGCTGGAGTAAAACCAGAAGAAGTTGTCTTGCGCATGCGCTGGTATATCACCACCAAAGAGGGTCTCCACTGGTTCAAGGCGCTCATCTTCCGTCAGCTCCTCTGGCACAAATGGCCGATCACCCTCAGTGCGAAAATGGTTGGACTTGCTCAGCGCGCTTTTTTCGGTATTGGACCAAACAATCCAGTACGCCACCTTTTCCCCCTCTTCGGGTTTTCCAAGCGTCGCTTCTTCCCGGAGATGGCACTGAAAAGCGGCCAGAGTCTTTACCCGGAAGTCATCCCGGCGAAAGGGAAAAAGAAGATGCGGGTTGGTTATTTCACCGGCTGCGCCGGAAACCTCATCTACACAAACGTGGTAACCTCGGTAGTGGAAATTCTCACTGCCTACGACTATGAGGTTGTTATTCCCAAAAAGCAGCGCTGTAACGGTACTCCGGTACTTGCCAACGGCGACTACGAGGGTGCCCGCCGCCTGATGCAGTTTAACTATGATCTTTTCCAGAGCTACGATCTTGATGCCATCGTTGTCGCCTGCTCCTCCTGTGGTCTCGCTCTGAAAAAAGAGATAAAACAGTTTGTGGAAGGCTCCCCCGAGCTGGAGGCCTTCACCGGCAAGGTCTATGATATTCACGAATTCATCGAAAATAACATAACCTTCGAGGAAAAAGATCTTGGGAAACTGCCGTATAAGGTTTCCTACCATGACCCGTGTCACATGGTGCGTGGACAGGGGATAAGTGAACAGCCCCGGAACATCCTCAAGCGAATTCCCGGAGTGGAATTCCATGAGATGAAAGATGCTGCCGTCTGCTGCGGTTCCGCAGGAAGTTACTGTATCACCCACTACGACACAGCCATCAAAATTGACAACCACAAAGTGAAAAATATCCAGGATGCCCATGTAGATTATGTCGCTACCGGTTGTCCCACCTGTATCATGCATATTCAGGACAACCTCCAACAGCACGAATCTCCAGAAAAGATGCGCTACGCTGTAGAGATGCTGGCCGACTCCCTGCGGGCAGGCGGGAAGATCAAGTAACAACAGTCCAGCGACAGTACCAGTCCCAAAAAGGCGAACGGGTTTTCCCGTTCGCCTTTTTTTTATGATTCTTCATTTTTTAAGGGTTCCTGCAAACCTCTTTGTCTGCAGAGAGAACCTGTCCGACTGCTTTCTTTCTTTTCCTTCCTTTGCAGAACATCTATAGTGAAAGTCTCGCAATTTCCCCTGTTCACCTCTACCCTCGGTTACCATGAACAACCCCGCAGAAAAAGACGCTCCCTTTACCTCAACCATCCAAAAGGTACAAACCGACTTCGCCGCATGTGGCATTAACCTCACCTTTGTCAGTGAAAAGGAAGGACTGCCAGGAAGCTGGTCGCACCACCTGCAGTCCGAAGCATGCCCGCTGCTGACCACCAATGGGAAAGGCTGCAGTGCCGAAGCCAGTCAAGCATCCGCCCTTGGTGAGTTTGTGGAGCGATTCGCCACCGGTTTCTTTTTTACCGACTACGCACTGCCCGATCCTCAGGGAGATTTCTTTTTTCATCCCGATGAGGTTCGCCTGCGTCCCGGCGATCTGCGCAAAACCCTGCATCGGCAGAAAGTCGACAAACGTCTGCTCACTCCTGAGTTGCTGGAATGGTATGATGCTGAACACGAACTCACCCCCGTACAACTTTTCGACCACAACTTTGACGCCCTTGACCGCGGCATTATCGCCCTGCCCTTCAAACCTCTTTCCGCCGTGGACGGAGCGGGGGAAGAGTGCGAAGCGGTCAATTTTCCACTGGCGCTGCTCACCAATCTCTACCTCAGTAACGGGATGGCTGCAGGTAACAGCCGCCATGAATGCCTCAGCCAGGCACTTTTCAGAAAACAACCTGAATTTTTAGGATTTCCCGCTGCAGGGAAATCCTTTTTATAATTTGGCCATTTCGTCTTTCAGCCATTTCGGGCGGTTGGTAGTG
>JBFHIO010000243.1:0-3726 GCA_041596435.1 Desulforhopalus sp.
GCACGGGCAATATCTGCATCAAAGTGACCGCTGTTGAGATCAAAGGTATATTTCTGATGTTTGATTATCTCGGCATCGAAAGCAATTTCGCCGCTCACCTTGAAACCATCGTACGGAGAGATGGTGAGGCGTTTGTCGCCATCGGTATAGGTGATAGGTTTGGTAATCTTCAAGACACGGCGGCAGCGATTCTGCTGTTTCGTCCCAACCTTTTTAAGTGCTTCAACAAAAGGAGCTGCAGAACCATCCATGATTGGAATCTCTGGAGCATTTACTGAGATATCGGCATTATCAATTCCACTGGCACGAAGAGCTGCCATGAGATGTTCCGTCGTGGAGATCCGAAAATATTGGTTGCCGATGGTCGTCGCCAGATTAGTGTCAATCACCCGGTTCATATGTGCATAAACAGGTGCCTGACCCGGAAGATCGCTACGGAAGAAACGTATTCCCGTATCGGCTGCGGCGGGTTGGATCCGCAATGCGATGTCACGCCCGGAGTGCAGGCCAATGCCATTACAATCTACCGTTTTCTTGAGTGTGTACTGGTGAGGATCCATTGCATATTTCATAATTTTACCCTTCAAAGAAATTTGTTTTGCTTTATAAATAGTAACAAGCAAAAACTATACCTGAAATAGTATCGGAGGGTAAAAAAATGTATCGTTTTGAAATACCGAATAAAAAAGTTGTATTTTTTGTACCGGTACAAAAACACACACTGCGAAACTATGGGATAAAAGCCACATATCGTGGTTGACGGTGTGTCATTTTCCCCGCAAGCTCACTTTCTCTGAAGTCTTTTCAGTATATAATCGTCAAATTCTTTCGGCAGATCAACTTCAAATCGGGCAGTTAAAATGGGCAGGGAACTTTCCAGTTCCCCAGCTTTTACGATATCTTTCTCCGTTGTTATCAAGACTTCAGCACCGGCCTCGACAGCCTGCTCACAGAACTGCTGCAAACTGTTTTGAGTATAGGTGGAGTGGTCCGGCAGTGCTGTAAACAGCTTGAGAGAAATCCCGATCTCCTTCAGGCTCTGCTCAAATCTCTCTGGATGTGCTATTCCGCAAAAAGCTGATGCCGGCGGTAAATCTTCACACGGGACGACTTCCCCCGTCTCAGAGTAGAGCCGGTACTGTTTTCGCCTGGCCAGAAAAACCTGCTTCTCAGGAAACCGTTCTCTGAGGTCGGCGGCAAACTTTATGGCCTGTTCCGCATTTGTATCGGTTGTGCCGGTCAGAACAAAACAATCTGCCCGCCTGAGGGCTGAGGACGGTTCCCGCAGAGGACCTGCGGGAAAGATGCGTCCGTTGCCTGTCAGGGCTGTGGAGTCGAAAAGGACAATATTGATGTCTCGCCCAACTGCCATGTGTTGAAAGGCATCATCAAGCACAAGGCAATTCGCTCCCTGCTCTTTTTCAGCCCGGGCTGCGGGAAGACGCCGTTTGCTCCCGGTCAGCACTGGCACACCCGGCAGAGACTTCGCCAGCATGAAGGGTTCGTCGCCAGCCTGTACTGCACTCAGCAGGAGAGAACTGCCGTCGGAAACGACATTGACATCTTCACTGGCTGTTCCACCGTAACCACGGCTGATCACTGCCGGTTGAAACCCGGAAGATTGCAGCAGGCGGGCCAGATGCCGCACCATGGGAGATTTTCCGGTGCCGCCAAGCACGAGATTACCTGCGGAAATTACCGGCACTCCCATGTGGTGTACTGTGAAAATACCATGACGGTAGAAGAGGGCACGGATTTTCATCACCGCACCGTAAACAGGGCCCAGTGGGCGTCCGAGGAGAAAAAGGAGATCGAGTCTGGTTTTCATTTGGATAAAGGAGAAGAGCAAAAAATTATGCAAATATGTTAACTTTGAGATATATTTGCACGGTGATCTACGTTATACTTGCGTCATTGTACCAGCACCTGCTACTTCTTGCAGATGTGAGGTGTAGAAATATTTCATCAATTGAAATAACGTCCTGTCAGTATAATATCGAGTGTCCACTCTGTCGTTTAACTCCGAGAGAGACAAATGAAAGAGTAATCGCAATGCGGGACACTCAAAACCCCAAAAAAAGGAGCATTTTCCATGAAGTTTTCACTCCGTAATTCTGCATTTTTAATGGCGGCATGCTGCCTCTTCACCCTGGCACCGGCGGCTGCATCTGCGGGCGATACAATTAAAATCGGCGTTGCTGGAGCCCACAGCGGCCAGCTTGCCTCCTACGGACTGCCTACCCTGAAAGCGGTGCAGATTATCGCAGAAAGGGTAAATGCTGACGGTGGTATCAACGGCAAACAAATTGAGATCCTTTCTGAAGATGATCTCTGTAAGCCGGAAATTGCCGTGAACAGTGCGAAAAAATTGATCTCTGACGGCGTAGATGCCGTTATAGGACATACCTGCTCCGGACCAACTTCCGCCGTGATGCCTCTTTACAAAGAGAAGTCAATCCTTGTCATTTCTCCTTCAGCGACTACTCCGGGGCTTACCAAAGATGGACAATACCCCAACTTCTTCCGTACAGTTGCTCCCGATGATGCCCAGGCTCAGGTTGATGTTGATTTTATCCTTGATACGCTCGGGGCAAAAAAAATTGCTCTTCTTGATGACAAAGGCGACTACGGTAAAAGTTTTATCCACTTTGCCAAAGAACAATTTGAAAAAGACGGACGCGCCAAAATCGTTCTTGAAGAAGGTATTACCCAGGGTGCCGTTGATTACTCTGCTATTGTCCAGAAAATAAAACGGTCCAAAGCGGATGTCGTACTCTATGGTGGATATCATCCAGAAGCTTCCAAGATCGTCACTACCATGCGTAAGAAACGGATGAAGACGTATTTCGTCTCAGATGATGGTATCCGTGTAAAAACTTTCATTGATGTTGCGAAAAAATATGCCGAAGGCGTCTATGCCTCCAGCTCAAAAGACACCACGTCCAATCCTCTGGCCATTCAGGCGATAGAAGAGCATAAAAAGAAATTCGGCTCTGAGCCCGGTGAATTTTATCTCAATGCCTACACCGCCATGGTTGTTCTCGTCAATGCTATCGATAAGGCTGACTCCACTGAGCTTTCCGCAGTGGCAAATGCTCTGCGGTCTGAGACCGTTGATACTCCCATGGGACATGTCAGCTTCGATGAGGTTGGCGATGCAACCGGAATCGGGTATGCTGTCTCAAAGGTTGTTGATGGTGAATTTGTAGAACAGAAATAACCTGCCGGAACACGATGTCTCTCAAGCCTGAGTCCGGGGATTCCCGGCTCAGGCTTTCCTTTTTCCAATCGGGCGCCATGGATTTCGACTATCAATATTTTATAGAACTCTTTGCCAGTGGACTGACCAAAGGGTCTATCTACGCTCTGATCGCTCTCGGTTACACAATGGTGTACGGGATTGTCGGGCTGATCAACTTTGCCCACGGTGAGATTTATATGCTCGGGGCTTTTGTCTTTTTTCTCGCCTCCTCACTGCTTACCGTGCTTGGGCTGCCTCTGTGGGCAATGATCTGTATTGCCACCGCAGCGTCAATCTTCTGGGCTGGAGGTTACGGTTATACGGTGGAGAAGATCGCCTACAAGCCGCTGCGTGGTGCACCGCGCCTCTCGCCGCTTATCTCGGCAATCGGCATGTCGGTTTTCCTGCAGAACTACGTCATGCTCGGACAGACGGAAAAATATCTTGGATTTCCCGAGGTTATTCCCGAATTTGATTTTCTTGAA
>JBFHIO010000244.1:0-3709 GCA_041596435.1 Desulforhopalus sp.
CCTGCCTCACGAATGTCGGTGGCATACAGATCAGCCGTGTTCCCAGCCGCACTGAACGTCATTTTGCGACGAGGAGACTTCTCCGCCTGAGCGCGAATCTTTTCATCATCAATATTGACAGCAAGAAGGCCATCAGCACGGGTTCCCGCAAAGAGTTCACCTTTAGCGGCTGCAACACCGTTGAGATCTCCAAGACCGGCGAGATGCGCCCCGAACACATTGGTAATTACGCTGATGTCCGGGTCAGCAATTTCCGCGAGCCGGGCAATCTCTCCTGGTGCATTCATACCCATTTCAAGAATAACGGCCCGCTGATCCACACCAATGGGCAACAGCGACAGAGGCAGGCCAATAATGTTATTAAAATTCCCCGCTGTTTTCAGTATGGAGGTCTCTGGATGATATTCTCCCACCGGCCATTTGCGGCGAAGAATGGAGAAGATCATCTCCTTCACGGTTGTTTTCCCGCAACTGCCGGTCACGCCGACAACCTTCTGTTCACGCCCCTGTGCCGCCAGAAAACGGGCAAGAGCATGGCGACGAAAGGCAGCCATATTTCCAAGAGCGCGGGTGGTATCAGTGACCACAACCTGGCAGACGTCAAGCTGCAGTTCCCGCTCAACGACGAGACAGATGTTGTTCTTCTCCACCGCGCCCCGGGCAAAATCGTGGGCATCGTAGTGCTCCCCAGTGAGAGCAACAAAGATTCCCCGGGGATTTTCCACACGACTGTCTGTCGTTACAGCACCAGGCATGCCTGTATTGCCGACTACCCGTCCGCCGGTGGCTTCTGCTAAAAGTTGTGGCGTCCAGGAAAAAAGCGCATTTTCAGCACGACGGCGATCATCAAAATAGCACCGTCCTCTCCGGCTGATCTGGTAGGGCTCGTGCCCCTTGCCGGCAATCACCACCACATCTCCTTCGCCCATCGAGCGAATGGCAAGATCAATGGCTTCACCTCTATTGGCCAGCACAACACACCCCTTCTCTTTTTCTGAACGGGTGAAAAGCCAGTCCTTTTGAAAGACGGGACAACCAGCAGACTCAACGCCCGGAAGAATCTCTTTGATAATCTCAGAAGAAAGTTCTGAGCGGGGATTGTCATCGGTAACGACAGCAACATCAGCCAGCCGTGCCGCCACCGCCCCCATCAGGGGTCTTTTGCCACCATCACGGTCCCCGCCACAACCAAACACCGCGCAAAGATTGCGATGCGGGAGGACAGCAACAGTCTCCAGGACCTTCTCCAGCGCATCAGGGGTATGGGAGTAGTCCACCAGCACCATCGGTCCCTTCGATGCCCATGCTGCCTCCACAGTTACCCGCTCTACCCGGCCGGGTGCCCCCGTAAGGGAAGAGACAGCTGCCGCAATATGCTGATTCTCCATACCAAGCGCAGCTGCCATTCCCCAGGCTGTCAGCAGATTCTCCACGTTGTAACTGCCAATCAGCAGTGTGTCGAAGGAGCAGGTTTTACCGAAAGCATGGCACTCTACTTCGGTACGATCCAGGTGCAGCGTGCAATGGAGCAATTGTAAATCACTTTCCTCCCCCTCACCCCAGCGAATCATTCGCACCCCTGGGCGGCGTCCTGCAAGAGCAGCGAGCTTATGCCCCTCAACCGAAGAACTCGGGATCACAGCCGCGCCGTCATCCGCAAGATATTTTGAGAAGAGCAGTGACTTTGCTTTGAAATAGATCTCCATCGTGCCATGGTAATCAAGGTGATCCCGGGACAAATTGGTAAAGGCCGCAGCCTCAAACTGCAACCCGTCTACCCAGCCACGAACAAGAGCATGAGAAGAAACTTCCATCACCACAATCTCTGTACCGGCGTCAACCATTGCCCGAAACAGTCGATGCAGCTCAATGGGGGCCGGAGTGGTAAGGTGCGCCGGAAAAGAGAGTGTCTTCCCGTTCACCGTGCAGCGGTTATTCACCGTACCGATAACACCGACAGCTTTACCTTCTGCAAGAAGCATCTGCTCCAGCAGCGAGGTAACCGTAGTTTTTCCGTTGGTTCCGGTAACCGCCGCCAGGCGTAGAGACTTCGCCGGATCCCCGTAAAACCAGGCTGCAATAACGGGACAACAGACAGAAGTATCATCAACCTCAAGAACAAAGACGTTTTTCTCTACAAGGAGGAGACGAATTTTTTCCGAGATACTCCCCGTCTCACACACCACTGCAGCCGCACCTTTGTCGGCAACATCGGCGAGAAAGGAGTGTCCGTCAACAGAATCTCCTCGCAGTGCAATAAACAGAGAACCGCTCTTCACCTCGCGGGAATCGCAGGTGAGAGCGGTCAATGTGCTATTCTCGACTCCATCATTTTTCGACGACGTTGCGTGATCACCGAGTCGCTTAAAAAGGGAATCCAGTGTTCGTCCTGTCATTGCATTTGCCTTTTACAATTGCCTTTACCTTTTACCGCTAAGGCGAAGAAATTCTTTATCCGCCTTAACTTTTCCGTTCAGTCTGAAGAGCCGCTTGTTACAGGCACTTCATCATCGTGTTGTTTTTTCTTCACTCACAGCCTTAAATATATCCAGCTGTTTCTGCTCCAGAACAATCTGGCAGGAGGCATTCTTTTTTAGAATCGTTCCTGCCTCTGGATATTGCTGGACCACCCGTCCAGAACCTTTGATTGAGAGCTGCAAAGGGATTCCCTCAAGCATGCGCAGACTCTTGCGTAAACTCTTGCCCATGATATCAGGCATCTTCACCGGTTCGTCTTTCTTGCCCTCATTCCGATTTATCACACTGTCGCCCTGCACAACGATGCTGCCCTTGCGCTGCCAGTTCCCACCGTCCCCCTCCTCCGGCGAAAGCAGATCGGAGGCACCTGCGGACACCATGTGCAGTATTCCCACCCGCCGCATTTTCTCGTCAATCAGGCCTCGGATGTCGAGTTTTTGTGCCTTAAGGGTCTTCCCCCGCGAGAAAGGGGCATAACCGCGAACTTCCGCGACCAGCAGAAGCACCAGCGGCCTCTCTCCAGAAGGAATGTCGGCAAAAACAACCTCGTCCTGGAGAAACACGTCACCTGTGCCCTCTTCAGGAATCGTTCCCGAGGCCTTGCCTCCAAGATATCGGGTGGAAAACCTGCCCTTCTCTCCCATTGCCTTGAAAAGACGATCAACCCCTTTCTGAACCAGCTCGGGGGGCGCTCCCGGGAAAGGGATCTTTTCCACCGACTGCCCGGCCTGACCTGTCGAAGTAATCGTCTGCGCAATCACTGCCGGTTCACCTGCGGGCAGCCCATGAAGCAGGGTACTCAGCCCCACCAGCAGCGTCATTGGCGTAGAAACCTCAGGCAGCATCTCCAGACCACGCTGACGATTCCGCTGCAGCAAATATCCGGAAAACGGCTTCTGGTCACGCGGGCCACTGTAAAAGTCGGCGTAAATTTTTCTGTCCAGATTCAACGCAGTAATAAGCTGGAGCTGTTTACCGGCCTTTGCCTTCGGAATCATGGGCCAGCCTCCATACTCCTCGACCTCATTATCAGCCTTGAGAAATACTGCCGAATCCCTGAGCAGGATACGGATTGGCTCCGGCACCAGAATCGGCTTAAACATCATACTGCCAAGAATTTGCGAGCCGTAATGAGCAAAATCATTGGGGTCAAAGCCCGGAAGCTGACCGAGAGCAACAATATTGCCACTCTTTGCATCAAGGACACAGCCAACAACCCGCATATCCTGAC
>JBFHIO010000245.1:0-3701 GCA_041596435.1 Desulforhopalus sp.
CTCTAGACTTCTTCAGCTGTTTGATTGCTGCAGCCGGTACTCGCAGTGAGGCTAACCGATTTTCAGAGGCTTTTATGAGGCGAGGTTTCTGTCTCTCCAGAGCCATCACCAGCTCTTCCTCGGCATTAACCAGTTCCGGGGAGTAGAGATTATAAAGAGGTTCCCCCTTTTTTACTGGATCACCAGATGCTTTGATATGGAGCATATCTACCCACCCACTGACTCTGGGATGGATATGTACAATTTGATCTTCATTATACTTAACATAACCGACTGTCTGGATTTCAGATTTCAGAGAGCCAAATCGAACGGGGGCAGTCCTTACACCCAGATTGTTCACTACATCTGGAGAGATTTTTACCGTGCCGGGGCCTGCATCTGCCTCACTGTCGGATTCCCCATAAAAAGGTATGAGATCCATGCCCATTGGTGATTGGCCCGGCTTGTCTCTTTTATAATTCGGATCCATCGGGGCGACCCAGTATAACGGCTTTTTCTTGACGGTTGGAGGCGTATTGCTCTGTTCTGAATTAAACGGATTAAAGTAGTCACTCAATGTCGGGTATCCAGCAAAGGTGATGAAGGAGCCAACGGCAGCACCGACCACAAGCAAGGCTGTTACACTAAAAAACCTCTTCATTTTTTCTCTCCCACGGGGCTTCTGTTTGCTATGATCTCATTGGCGTTTTCCATAAAATAATAGTTCAACTGGATTATGGTTTTTTGTTTTTCTACATCTATATCCAATGCCGCAATTTGCGCATTCAGTTCAGCGATTCTGGCACGGACAACTTCAGCAAAATCACTGTCATCATTGGTATACGCGGTAAGAGAAGCCTCAGCCTGTTCACTCATTTGTGGCAAAAGCTGGGATTGATAGAGGTGTTGTCGCTCATTTAGCCTGTTGAGTTGTGTCCTGTTTTTTTCAAAACCGGCTATCATCTTACGCACTAAGGCCCATTTTTTCGTCTTTACTGCTTCGGCCTGAGAAACTGAAGACTGGATTTGCTTGTCTTGTCTGTTTTTCGTGAAATAAGGTAGATCAAAACTAACACCTAAAGAGACGAAATCAGCCTGAGATTGCCCACTCTTGTTTTCATCACGATAGCCATAATTAGCATTGATTCCCCAGGCTGTTTTGTCGCTTTCACGGGCGAGATCGACACCAATTTTACTGGCTTCAATCTCCCGATCGAGGGCAAGCAGCGAAGGGTGTTTAGAAAAGTATTCATAAAGTTTCTGATGATCGATTTCACCCTTCGCCAAACAGAGAGACTCCTGCAGCATCTTTATGTCAGGAGGGCTTGTGTCCAATTTTAGACGTGACCAGGAAGATTGTGTCTCAGGGGCCACTCTTGCGTCGCCATATTCCCCGCGAAAGTATTCACTCAGCCACTCAGAAAGATTTTCCAGGAACATTTCTTTTTTCTGCTTGAGCATGGTGAGTCGATCATCTATCCTGGTCAATTCTAATTGAGCACGAATAATATCCTGTTGTCTGCTTTTACCATATGCTGCGGAATAACCGGACTCGACCACATCAGCCAGTTGTTCAAATAATGGACGATCTTTTTCAATTAAGGTTATGCTTTCCTGGGCATTATATGCATCAAGCCAGAGTTGACTTACTGTAACGACAATTTTTGCTTTCCGATCAAGACGCTGAAAAGGGAACTGACTGCCAACCGTTTCAAGTTGCTTCCGCTTAATCTGCAGGCTGTCTCCCCGAGGGAACATTTGTGTCACTCCCACCTTAAACTGCGTCATGGGTTCCTGACCGAAATCGAAGCTGTCTGTCGGTACGTTTGCGACCCCCAATGAGACTTGTGGATCAGGTAATGTTCCTGCCGCAACGCTCATTGATTCGATTGCATCTTGAGAGTGTCGATTGCCCGCCAGCCATGGATCATTGAGCTGTGCGGCTTTCGCCGCCATCTCAAGGGTGAGTGTAATATCCTCAGCCTGCGCTCTCACGGTAAAAGCTGATAACAGTCCGAAGAGGCAGATGAATTGGATAAAAACAAATCGAATCGGGAAAACAGCTGATAGTTGTCTGATTATATATGGCACGGAAATCTTCTCCTTGAGTGAAACAGATCGGGCCCAAAAAAACTGTGCGGTGAAGTGCGGTGAAGTGCGGTGTTTCTGGTAGCCGATCATCGCCTCTCTCAAAAAGAACACGACCGGCTTTACTTTAAGAAATCCATCACATTGGCATGTGTGGGTACCAGAACTTAACCGTCTGTTTTTCACTTCCGGCCTTAAATACACAGATGACGCCCCACTTCCCAGATTCGTCAATGGTTACTTTTGCCGCAAAAGCACCTCCGCCATAATCCTTCAAATCAGCAATTTGAGCTTTTTTGCTGGGAGAGATGAGTTTTATTTTTGCGACGAGCATGGTGATTTTCTCGCCGTTACGCATAAACGTTGCCATGACATGATGCGTCTTGCCATTCGGATCTTTCATCTTCATGCTGGCCAGATCCATAATTTTAAACTCGACGTGTATGTCACCAGCCATAGCTGTATGAGTAAAAGTCCCATTCTCTGTGCTGTCGCCGTGGTCCATCTTTTCCATAGCCATGGAACTGCCAGCAAAAACAAGGCTGACAACTGTAAAAAATAATAAAAATCTCTTCATTGAATTCTCCTTTTTAATTTTTTTATCGCTAATTATCAGCTATTCAAACGGCAGGTAAATTTTGAGCCAGCCACTGCTTAAATTGTGGTTGCGGTAAGGACCCTGACATTCGCGCAACTTCTTTGCCGTGATGAAATATCATTAGAGTAGGAATCGAACGAATATTATATCTGCCTGCAGTGTTTTGATTATGTTCGGTGTCTAACTTTACAAAGCAGGCCTGAGCAGACATTTCACCTGCAACCTGTTTAAAAATGGGGGCAAACTGTTTACACGGCCCGCACCATGGCGCCCAGAAATCCACAACCACGGGCAAGCCATTGTCTGTAATATAACGGCCGAAGGTTTTATCATCAGCCACAACAGGGCTTGTTGAAAGAAGAGGGCCCCCACACTTCCCGCACAAAGGCTTGTCACTAAGCCTGGCTTTTGGGAGACGGTTTTTCGCACTGCAACTCGGGCAAACAATTTGAATCAATGCATCAGTCATTTTTTAACCTCAGTGGAAAAATGTTTTAAAATTGAAAGTAAAATCACAAAAGGGAGCCTACTTGCAATTCCAGTGGGTCGATTTTATTGACACCCTATAACGATTTTAAGCACTTTACAAAAATGGGCACGTCCATTTTTGTAAAGTGCTTTTATTGGTTGTTCGTCCTGTTGTTTGCCGACGGACACAAATCGTTCATGCAGCATTCATCACATGCACACTTTTGGGGCCTGCACCAGTTCCGTTCAATCTCCCCTGCTGGCAACTCCATCAAGCCTGGGAGCTCTGGGTGAAGATCTTTTGATCTGAAAGGGAGTTGAGCGACTGAAACCTCCCTGGGTGTCAGGGCAGGCCGACAACACACTCTGCGGACGTGTACGTCCGCAGAGATGTCGATAAATAGTGGTCAGAGAATTCAGTCTTGAAATCTCGTGGGGGGATGTTTGCGTCCATGGCAGCGATCTTTGGGCTGACGCCATGGAATTCGAGAAAACGATATACTACACGATGTACTACTGTTGCGCTGGAGGGCCTGTCCTGCCAAATACAAGAAGCATCTGATTCCGA
>JBFHIO010000246.1:0-3693 GCA_041596435.1 Desulforhopalus sp.
TCGCTGGCTCCTGCGAAGGGGAAAAGCTCTTCACGAGGGTGGAGACAGTGGTGGAAAATTGTTGGTTCCTTTGCCCGCCGGGAAACCAAGGAATTACTGCGAGATAAGATTCGACTGACCTTCGCCATTGCAGGACCTGTTGTCTTGCTTTTAGTGGCCGCATGGAACGTCTCCTTTGATGTGGCAAACGTGAAATTCACAGTTCTCGACCGCGACCAGAGCGCTTCCAGTCGAGAACTGATCGAACAATTCAGTGGATCGCATTATTTCAACATGCGCCCTCTGATCCATGATACGGCTGAGGTTGACACCCTGCTCAGGGGGTCTCGTGTCCGCATGGTGATTGAAATTCCGCCGGATTTCGGCCGGGATCTGCTCGCCGGGCGCCAACCGAAGGTGGCATTTTATATAGATGGCGCGCAGCCTTTTACCGCCGAAAATGTTCGCGGCTTCATCTCCGGGATTTTGTTGCAGTACACGCAAAATTTCATGCGAAGCATGGGCGCTCCTCAGCAGGCAGCCTTACCCGCCTCACTGGAACCGCGTTTTGTTTATAATCAGGAGTTCCGCAGCATCTATGCCATCGCGCCTGGTCTTGTCATGCTGGCCTTGATTCTGATCCCCACCATGCTGACTGCCCTGGGCGTGGTGCGAGAAAAAGAGATTGGCTCCATTATCAATCTTTATGCATCTCCGGCTGGAGTCAGTCAGTATCTCATCGGGAAACAGCTTCCTTACGTGGCTGTGGGCATGGTGAGCTATGTTACTCTGGTGCTGTTGAGTATCTCGGTATTGGGCGTTCCGGTTCGCGGGTCCTTTTTGAGCATGAGTTTCGGAGCATTGCTTTTTGTTATGGCCGGCACCGCGTTTGGGCTGTTGATTTCCTGCTTCGTTCGCTCTCAGGTGGCCGCGATGTTTGCCTCCGCTATTATCTGCCTGATCCCTTCACTGAATTTTTCTGGCCTGCTCTACCCCGTCTCGACACTGACCGGCTCCAGCAGGGTGGTGGGGCTGGGCTTTCCTTCGTCGTGGTATCAACTGATCAGTCTGGGCGCTTTCACAAAAGGGCTGGACTGGCGAAGCTTTCTCCCGATGTATGCGGCGCTGGCTGCTTTTGCCGCGGCCTATTTACTGGCAGCCTGTTTACTTCTGAAAAAGCAGGAGGTCTGAGTGTTATGAAACAGTGGTGTTGGAATGTGATTCGTCTGAGCAGAAAGGAATTGAGCAGTCTGCTCACTGACCTTATTTTGATGTTTTTCATTGCCTTCACCTTGTCCGCTGCTGTGGTCAGCGTGGCCAAAGGAGTAAAGGCCGAGGTGGACAACGCTTCCGTGGGCATTATCGATAACGATCATTCCACGTTGTCGATGCGTCTTCGAGATGCCATTTTGCCACCGTACTTCAAACCTCCCCAGATAATTTCCCATGACCAGATTGATGGGCTGATGGACAAGGGGGCAGTTATCTTTGTCCTCGATATCCCTGCAAATTTTGAGGAAGATCTTCTTGCTGGCAGACAGCCTGCGGTACAACTGCTGGTTGATGCCACCGCCATGACGCAGGCCGGGGTAGGGATCTTCTACTTTCAGCAAATTTTCACCCGGGAAATCATGGGTTTTTTACACCTGCAGGGTATTGATTCGATGTTGCCGATACAACCGGTTATTCGGATGCTCTATAATCCCAACACAAAAACTGCCTGGTTTACCTCCGTGATGCACATCGTAATAACAATCACGATCCTTGGTATCATCCTGGTGGGAGCAGCCGTTATTCGGGAGCGGGAACATGGCACTATTGAACATTTGCTGGTGATGCCCGTACGGGCAAGTGAAATCGCCTTTGCAAAGATTCTCACCAACGCTGCGGTTATCCTGGGGGCTTCCCTCTTATCCATTGCCCTGGTGGTGCATCTGGGCCTGGGGGTTCCCATCCACGGCTCCAGGTTGCTTTTTGCCGTGGGCACGGCCCTTTTTTTGTTTTCCGTAACAGGTTTGGGTATTTTTTTAGCGACTCTGGCTCCCAATATGCCCCAGTTCGGGCTCCTCGCCTCCGTTGTGATTCTGGTCCTGTATCTGCTCTCCGGTGCGGCTACCCCCCTGGAAAGTATGCCGATAGCGATGCAATATATCTCTCAGATATTTCCAACAACCCAGTATGTCGCTCTGGCTCAGAATATTCTTTTCAGGGGGGCGGGTTTTCGTATTGTCTGGCCAGAGTTCGCGGCCATGGCTTTTATGGGGGGCGCGTTTATGACACTGGCTTTGGGAAAATTCCGATCCATGCTGGCCCGGCAGGGATGAAGAAATGAATATCGGGGAATATTTCCAATCTCTTTTGGTTTAACCAGAAATTCTGGATGGAGCTGTTTGAGGGGAAGGTAATTTAAAAAATGATAAACTCTAAAACATACATTTGGCTTTTGGGAAGCGCATGGCTGTTGTTGACGGCATGCCAGCCCACCACGGTGAACACCGCTTCGCAGATAGAGATTCCGGCGCAATACACCTTTACCGGTCTGGCAGATAGCGGTGTGGAGGTTGATATTGTCCACTGGTGGCGAAGCTGGGATGACACGTATTTAAACGAACTGATTGAAAGCGCTTTGCGCAATAATATCGACATTAAAGTTGCACAGGCACGGGTTTTGGAAGCACGGTCTTTTGCCGATCTTGCCCGTGCTGATCTGGGCCCCATGGTCGGTGCCAATGCTCATCTCGGCGGGCAGGCTGGAGAAGTAGACAACAATCTCAGTACAGAGGTGAACAGCCTTTCGACCTCGGTTCTGGGGCAGAATCTTTCGGACTCGTTCTCCGTGAATGGCATTCATTATGCTTACGGCATCAGCGCTTCATGGGAACCCGATATTTTCGGGAAAAAACAGAGCAATGCCGATGCTGCACGATACGCGGCTCTCGGAGTTGAAGAAATTGCCTATGGTACCCAGGTCCTGGTGGCGGCTAATGTCGCCGACCATTACGTGCAGGCCCGCGGGATAGCCAGGCAGATGCAGCTCATGGATGATACCATCTCAACGGTAACAAAAATGCAGCATTATGTCGCAGGCCGTTTCAATGCCGGACAGACAACCCGTTTTGAGATGGCTGATGTGGAAACGAAACTGACGGCACTGCATGCGCAGCGCGCACCGCTTCAGGCATTGTACGACCTGCATGTGCGTCAGATTGCCGTGCTCCTTGGAGTACCTCCGCAAACATTCACCCTGCAGCAAAGCAAAAGCGATGTGCTGGCCCAGTTACCACCTGCTCCCCAGGGCGTGGTTCCCGGTGATCTGTTACTGCGGCGACCCGACATCCGGGCCAGAGCATTGGCGTTATATGCGTTTTCAGCCAAAGTGGCGAGTGCCAGGGCCGACCTGCTTCCGCGTTTTTACATAAGCTTTCTGGCCGAGGATGGGCATATTGGATTGAGTGATCTTCCTGATGTCGATGGCTGGATGGGCCTTTTAGATGCGGGGGTGCATCTGCCAATTTTCACATCTGGCCGCATCCAGGCCAATATTCGTGCGTCTGAAGCGCGTCTTGATGAGGCTGCGCGGCAATACGATCAGAGTATCTTGAAGGCACTGTCGGAAGTGGACAGCGCCTGTCAAATGCGATCCGCGCTTAACGCCCGCAGTACGTTTCTGAACGAGACCATATCAAAATCAGAGGAGAGAACCCACGTCGCGAA
>JBFHIO010000247.1:0-3683 GCA_041596435.1 Desulforhopalus sp.
CGAGTTCCCCTGGTGGCCGTCCTTCTGCTCCCGGGCCGACAGGTGGTGCCCCCGGAAACGACTCCCGTGGAAAGCGTAAAGGGACAAAGGGGACACACCACGATGAGCGTGATCAGGATCGCCGCAATAAAAGGGGCGGGAAGAATGTCAAGTATAC
Organism: Desulforhopalus sp.; assembly: GCA_041596435.1. GTDB lineage: Bacteria > Desulfobacterota > Desulfobulbia > Desulfobulbales > Desulfocapsaceae > Desulforhopalus. The sequence goes on from JBFHIO010000247.1 coordinate 158, forward strand.
CCATTTTGGCCCTGATTATGGTGAGACGGATGGCCGCGGTCGTCGTCGCAAAAGTAAGAAAAATGCCAAACCGGTACAGCTTGCTGCTGAGATGAAAGCCAGTAAGCGGAAGTTTACTGTCTATGAGTCCCTCAGCGTCGGTGATCTTGCTCTGAATATGAAGGTCAAGGCTGGAGAAATTATCAGCAAACTGATGGGGATGGGAGTTATGGCTACCATCAATCAGCAGGTCGATTATGACACTGCTGTCATTATTGCCTCTGAATTCGATTACGAAGTTGAGCAGGGCATCACAGAAGAGATTGGACTGCAGCTTCTTGAAGAAGCTGAAGAGGGTGGCTCCCAGAAAAATCGTCCGCCGATTGTTACCGTCATGGGGCATGTCGATCACGGAAAGACATCCATCCTCGACGCTATTCGCAAAAGCGATGTTGCTGAAGGCGAGGCCGGAGGCATTACTCAGCATATTGGAGCATACAGCGTCCGGTCTGCCGCAGGAAATATCACATTTGTTGATACTCCCGGGCATGCCGCCTTTACGGAAATGCGTTCCCGCGGTGCTCAGGTAACGGATATTATCGTATTGGTTGTTGCCGCCGATGATGGTGTCATGGATCAGACGAAAGAGGCCATTGCCCATGCCAAGGCTGCCGATGTCCCGATTATTGTGGCAGTGAACAAAATTGACAAGGACAACGCTGATATCGAGCGGGTAAAACGTGAGCTCTCCGAGCTTAATCTGATGCCGGAGGACTGGGGTGGTGACACCATGTTCGTGGAGACATCTGCCAAGAAGAATATTGGTATCGATACTCTCCTTGAATCCATTATGCTCCTTGCCGAAGTGCTTGAACTTCATGCCGATGCGAATCGGAAGGCACGTGGACGTGTTGTTGAGGCCCAGTTGCATAAAGGGCGCGGCGCAGTGGCCACGGTATTGATCCTGGACGGAACCCTGCGCACCGGCGACTATTTTGTCGTCGGTCAGTTCAGCGGTAAGGTTCGTTCCATGCTTGACGACCGTGAACGCAGAATTGAGGTGGCGGGACCCTCCATACCGGTAGAGGTCCAGGGGCTCTCAGGCGTACCGAGTGCCGGGGATGAATTTATTGTCGTCCCCGACGAGAAAATGGCGCGGAGTGTCAGTCAGGAGCGGAGTCTCAAGGTCCGTGAAAGCGATCTCGCTGTTAAAAACCGCGTGACTTTTGAAAACCTCTTTGATCAAATGAGTCAAGGAGACATCAAAGAGTTACGCGTGGTTCTCCGTTCGGATGTTCAGGGAACTCTTCAAGCCTTTGCCAAGGCTGCAGAGGATCTTTCTACTGAAGAGATCAAGGTCAAGGTGCTGCATGAGGGTACCGGTGCGGTAACAGAATCGGATATTCTTCTCGCTTCAGCATCCGACGCGATTATTATCGGTTTCAATGTTCGTCCGTCTATCAAGGTAAAAGAACTGGCTGTAAAAGAAGGTGTAGAGGTTCGTTCCTATGATGTTATCTACCACGCTCTTGACGATCTCAAGAAGGCAATGGTGGGTATGCTCGATCCCTCCTTCGAAGAGGAAATTATCGGGACCGCTGAGGTTCGCGATGTCTTTAGTGTGCCGAAGGTCGGAGCTATTGGTGGTTGTTTTGTCCTCGACGGTAAAATGCAGCGCGGGGCGGGAGTGCGTGTCCTTCGCGACAGCGTCGTGGTCTATACCGGTAAAATTGAGTCCCTCAAACGCTTCAAGGATGATGCGAAAGAGGTTGCCAGCGGCTACGAGTGTGGTATCGGGGTTGAGAAGTTCAACGATATCAAAGTTGGCGATCTTCTTGAGGCTTTTATCATGAATGAAGTGGAGGCTACCCTCTAATCATGTCAGTATGGAATCCTAAACAGACACTGGATGATATTGGTCTCGGTGAAAAAGGAGCGCGCAGTGGTAAACGCTCTGACCGGGTGGCGCGCGCTATCCAGCAGGAAGTATCTATGCTTCTCGTGGGGAAAATATCTGACCCGCGTCTTATCGGTGCTTCTGTCTCTCGGGTGGAGGTTACCTCCGATCTTGCCGAAGCCAAAATTTACTACACGGTACTCGGTGGCCCAAAAGCTGTGGCCGAGGCTGGCAAGGGATGGAAGCGGGCTTCAGGGTTTGTTCGCAGCCACCTTGCCCGCACTATTAATCTGAGATTTACTCCCGCGCTTAAATTTCTCTACGACAACACTGTGGAAAAAGTGGCGGAACTGGAGGAAATTTTTCAGGAGATTGACAGGGAACGGAAGGAAAAACCATGATTCCACAACAGGTTCTCGATGATCTGCGCAACAGCAGCAAGATTGTTGCAGTAACGCATGTTCATCCTGATGGAGATGCCCTCGGGTCATTACTTGCTTTTGGTTCCATCATGGAGTCACTGGGCAAAGAGGTTTTCTGTCTGATTGAAGAACCTGTTTCGCATCTCTATTCTTTCCTGCCTGGACAGGAAAGATTGAGTTGGAATTTTAAAGAAGTACGGGCTTTTTTAGAAGAGGCGGGGGAGGACGTGACCGGGGTTTCTCTGGATTGTGGAGATGCCTGGCGTATCGGCAGTGATGTTTATAAGGAAGTCTCTGCAGCAACGCCCTTTGTCGTTATCGATCACCACGCCACCCACAAAAAGTTCGGCAACAGCAGCTGGGTTGACGAACATCGTTCTTCCACCGGCGAAATGCTCTATGAGATCGCCGAGGCCCTCGGCGCCGAGATCAGTTGGGAGGCTGCCTATAATCTTTATGTTGCCATCATGACCGATACGGGGTCTTTCCGCTACGAGAACACCTGTTCCCGTACCATGCATATTGCAGGAGAACTGCTGGCTAAAGGGGTAAGTGCGGAAGATGTGGCCGCCAAAATTTATGACACTTACAGTCCGGCTCGACTTCGGTTGTTGCAGAGGTGTCTTGGTTCGGTGACTCTTCTTGAGGACTCTCAAGTAGCTGTCATGACTGTCTCCCGGGAGATGCTTGCCTCGACCGGAGCTTTGATGGATGATGTGGAAAATTTTATCAATATCCCCCGCGCGGTACAGACTGTGAAGGTCGCAGTGTTTCTTAAAGAGGGGACTGGAGGTCAGGTCTCTGTCAGCCTGCGCGCCAAAGGTGAAGTTGATGTGTCGAAGGTTGCAGGCATTTTCGGAGGCGGAGGTCATCATAATGCCGCTGGTTTCCGGATTTCCGGCAGCACCCTGGAAAAGGCTGAGGCTCAGGTTCTCAAAAAGCTCCGCAAAGAGCTGTAGGATTGACTATGCAGAAGGAGGACGTTGCCCTGCCCGCCGGGGTGCTGTGTGTTGACAAGCCTGTCGGCCTCACCTCTTTTGGTGCAGTGGCCCGGGTGCGACGAATACTCGGCATTAAAAAGGTTGGTCATGCGGGTACATTAGACCCTTTTGCTACTGGTCTGCTGGTTATTTGTGTTGGACGATCGGCGACCAGACTTATCTCGCAATTCATGGATGGAGAGAAGGAGTATCTGGCAACCCTGCGACTCGGTATTGAGACGGAAACC
>JBFHIO010000248.1:0-3677 GCA_041596435.1 Desulforhopalus sp.
AACTGGCACCACTACGGTCTTGCCGAACGTATTGATTTCCTCTATCGGGTGGATGCTGATCCTCGCCTGCAGCAGGCGCACAGCCGCCTGATATATGGCGGGATTGCTCTCTGGTTCCTCGTCGTGGGCGTGAGTGTGGGTGGCAATTTCTTCTCCCCGCAGCAGGCCCCCTCCGTCGCAGGAGGCGTCGGTATGCCCATGCTTACCCCGGAAGATCAGGCTCTTGTCGAACAGCAGAAGCGTTCTCTTGTCAGAGCGGCCGCCTGGTATCGGCAGCTCGGTGATGTGCTGGTGGGGCGGCAGCGGGAGGCGGAGGGTATCGTCTCCTATGAACGATCACTGCTGCTTGATCCCACCAATCCCGTGACTGTCAATAACCTTGCCTGGCTGCTGGTTGCCAGTCACGACCTCGCCCTGCGTGATCCCCAAAGGGCGCTTCCTCTTGCTTTACAGGCGGTGGAGATGCGGCCGGCAGGCTTTTTTTACGACACTCTTGCCTCGGTTTACTGGGCGAACGGCATGACGGATCTGGCTCTTGAAGCGGAGCAGAAGGCGATGCGGATCGACCCCGGGCGCACCCCGTACTATCAAAAACAGAGTGAAAAATTTAGTGTACAAACTTATGAGGAAGCGGTACAACATATGGGAGAATTACCTATAGAATTAAAGGGTAAGGAGACAAAAGAGTAAAAGGAAACGTGTAAAAAAAAGAAGAGTATCGGGGAAGAAAAATGAGATTTCTGCAGAGTGGAAAAACTGTGCAGCTGCTGGAGCAGATGCAGGTACTGACGGCGAGTCAGAGGGAGTTTATCGAAGTTGAGGCACCGAAACAGCGCCAGAAACTTACCCGCCAGGCTGTAAAGAATGGGCAGCCTGACAAAAACTACCCCGATATGGTCGATATTATTGCCTCGCTTAATCTCACGGTGTCCGGTGGCAAGCGGAAGATTGACGAAGAGCTGATCATGCGGGCGGTCGCCAAAGCGCAGAAACTTCCTTTTCGTAAACTCGATCCGCTGGATCTGGACATGAGTGTCGCGACCAGCACCATCCCGCGCAACTTCGCCATTATCCACACCATCCTGCCGCTTCGCATTGAAAATGGTCTGCTGGAGATGGCGATCTACAATCCCGATTCACAGTCGGCGCTGGCGGACATTGAGAAGACCAGTCAGATAAAGACCACTCCGGTGATTGCCACCCGCAGTGATATTCAGCGTATCATCCAGGAATTTTTTGGTTTCCAGAAGTCGATCTCTGCCGCCGAGGATCAGTTCTCCTCCGTTGGCTCAAGTGCGTCGCTGGATATCGGTAACCTGGAGCGTTACGTCAAGATCTCAAACGCGGACGAGCTCACCTCCTCTGATCAGCACATCAAGCAGGCGGTGAATCACCTCTTCCATTATGCGATGGAGCAGCGGGCGAGTGATATCCATATCGAGCCAAAGCGGGATGTCTGCCTTGTGCGCTTCCGCATTGACGGCCTGCTGCACACCATTTACAGTCTACCCAAGGCTGTACATGCGGCGGTAGTGTCACGCATTAAATTTCTCGCCAGCCTTGATATCGCCGAGAAGCGCCGTCCGCAGGACGGCCGCATCAAGATTGGCATGGACGGCAGGGATGTGGAGCTTCGCGTTTCCACTGTGCCGGTCTCCTTTGGGGAGAAAGTTGTCATGCGGCTGCTCGATTCGACGACAGTTTTTCAAAATCTCGGCAGCCTCGGTTTCAGCGAACGGGATTTCAGCGTTTATAAAAGCTTCATGAAGGCGTCCCACGGCATCGTACTGGTGACGGGGCCTACGGGCAGCGGGAAATCAACCACCCTCTACTCCACCCTCAAGGAGATTGCCACGCCGGAGAAAAATATCATCACCATTGAAGATCCGGTGGAGATGGTGCACGAGGAGTTTAATCAAATTGCCGTGCAGTCGGCCATTGATGTGACGTTTTCCACCATCCTGCGAAATATCCTGCGGCAGGATCCGGATATTATTATGATTGGTGAGATTCGTGATAACGAGACTGCGGTGCATGCGGTGCAGGCCGCGATGACCGGTCATCTCGTTTTTTCTACGCTGCATACCAACGATGCGGTCTCTTCTGTGGTGCGGCTCCTTGACCTCGGGCTTCCGCCGTTTATGATATCAACATCATTAACAGGTTGTATGGCGCAGCGACTGGTGAAAACTGTCTGCCCGCACTGTGCCGAAAAATACACCATGCAGAGCGACGAACTTTCGCTGGTTGGTTTTCCTGTGGAGCCGGGGCGTCAGCTGGAGCTGACCCGGGGTAAAGGATGCCGGGAATGCCGTAATACCGGCTATCTTGGACGCTGCGGCGTCTTTGAGGTGTTGCCGCTCTCTCATCAGCTGAAGAAGATGATCTCTGACGGGGCCGACTCCAGTGAGATGAAACAGGTTGCCATCCGTGAAGGGATGACTACTCTGCGAGAGGACGCCTGGGACAAAGTCAAACGCGGTGTCACCACCTGGCAGGAAGCCCTGCGGGTAACTTCAGAGTAACCCGGCCCTGTGCCGGCAGAGCCCGTGTGAAAAGAGTTCGCGGGGGAGGAAATGTGATGGGAATCAAAGTAGTTGCACAGAACAAGAAAGCCTGGCATGACTACCACATCGACGACAAGATCGAGGCGGGAATGGTGCTCTCCGGGCCGGAGGTGAAATCTTTGCGTGCCGGCAGGGCCAACCTGAAGGATGGTTATTGCAACGTCGATGCCCGCGGCGAGATGATGATGTATAACGTCCATATCTCTCAATATGATTTTGCCACCCACAACCCCAATGAACCGCTGAGGGTGCGCAAGTTGCTGCTGAAGCGCCGTGAAATCAATAAATTAATCGGAAAATTACGAGAGAAGGGCCTTGCGCTTATCCCTTTGAAGATATATTTTATCGAAAGCGGCAAAGCCAAGGTTGAACTGGGCCTTGCCCGCGGGAAGAAACTCTACGACAAGCGCGCTGCGCTGAAAGAGAAACAGAGCAACCGCGAGATGCAGCGCGAAATACGTCAGAAATATTAAGGATTGGATATCGGAAGCCGATATGTAATCTTCACGGAGACGGGTAAGGCCCGATCTTCACTTGAGTCAAACAAAATAATCATGGGGGCGAAACGGATTCGACGGGGATGTGTAAGCTCATCGTTGCATGCCGAGATTCTATCTTCTCGTTAAATGGTAGAACTTTAATATAATCGCAGACGATTATAACTACGCTGTAGCTGCTTAAGAAGCAGTCATACAGCCGTCCCACCAGACTTTGCCCGTAAGTCTGGAACCGGGGCGTCGACTCAACGGGCTGGCTGCTTGACGGTTGTCTGTCTTTCAAACGGCGAGATTTAACAGGCTGGCTCCGGGAAATCTATGTTCCGATTGAGTTCCTGGAGTGAGATTAAAATTTGGAACTAAGCATGTAGATACGGGAGGGGAGCATTTTCGGACGGGGGTTCGACTCCCCCCGCCTCCACCATTTGAAAAAAGACAACCCGTCTCTCTGGGGTCATTCTCCGGGGTGACGGGTTTTCTTTTTTCCCTTGTTTCTAAAGGGTTTGCGCCCGTTTCACATCTTTCCAAAGCACCTCTCCGCACTATCTATTCTCCCCATCTTCCCGCCTTTCTTTCTCTGTTTGGCCCCTGATTCTCTGTTTTCTCCGGACGA
>JBFHIO010000249.1:0-3677 GCA_041596435.1 Desulforhopalus sp.
GCGTCCATTGGGACTTGCCCCCATCATCTTGCCAAAATAGACATGGCAGGTCGTGGAGAGCATATTGAGATGGTACACTTCTCCTTTGATATTTGGCTTGCCTTCAATGCTGTCCACCAGATCGTCATAGACCCGCACGGCAATAGCATCGGCATACTCATCATCATTGCCAAAGAACGGTGTGCGATTCATGATTGTCTGGCGCATAACCTCTTCACCTTCAAAGTTATTGGCAAGAGCCCCGAGCAGTTTTTCCATGGGGATTTTCCCATCTTCAAAAACATGCTTTTTCAGCACAGAAAGGCTGTCCGTTATCGTACCAAGACCGCAGCACTGGATATAGCTGGTGTTGTATCGGGGACCACCGTTGTAATAGTCCTTTCCTTTGCTGATGCAGTCGTCAATGACCACGGAGAGGAAGGTGGCAGGTGCATATTTTGCGAACATGCGGTCGATATAGTTGCTTACCCGCATCTTCTGATCCACGATATAGTGAATCTGCTTCATAAAGGCAGCGTAGAGTTCGTCAAAACTGGTGAAGCTGAGAGGATCACCGGTCTCTATACTGCAGCGTTTTCCCGTAACGGGATCAATCCCGTTGTTCAGCGTAATTTCAAGAACTTTGGGAACATTCAAATACCCCGTCAGCAGAAAAGCCTCTTTGCCAAAAGCACCAACTTCAATACAGCCGGAGCAGCCACCTTCGCGGGCATCACGCAGAGTCTTGCCCATGTTGACCATCTCCTGAACATAGGTATCCGGATTGAAGACCGAAGGATATCCATGGCCCTGGCGGATCAGCTTTATGGCGGCATGCAGAAATTCGTCCGGTGTTTTTGTGCTGATATGCACAGAGTTCCCGGGCTGCAGGATATGCAGTTCCTCAACAACCTCGAGCATGAGATAACTCACGTCATTTACGGCATCCTCGCCGTCCGGGGTAAGTCCACCTATATTGATGTTGGTAAAATCGTTGTAGGTGCCACTTTCCTTGAAGGTAATTCCCACCTTCGGCGGTGCAGGGTGATTGTTCACCTTTATCCAGAAACAGCAGAGCAGCTCTTTGGCTTCATCACGGGTGAGGGTGCCTTCTGCGATCTCTTTTTCATAGAAAGGGCGGAGGTGCTGGTCGAGATGTCCGGGATTCATGGCATCCCAGCCATTGAGTTCTGTAATGGTGCCAAGATGCACAAACCAGTACATCTGCAGAGCTTCCCAAAATGTTTCTGGTTTATGGGCGGGAACCCGGCGGCAGACAGCAGCAATCTTTTCAAGTTCCTTTTTCCGCTGTGGATCACTCTCTGCTTTGGCCTTCTCTTCAGCCAGAGCCGCGTGACGTTCGGCGAAGACAATGATGGCATCACAGGAGAGAGACATTCCTTGCCACTGCTCCGCTTTGTCAGTTGCTTCCGGGTCGTTGAGATAGTCAAGGGCTGCGATATTTGCCTCTATCTCGGCCTTGAAATCCAGCATTCCTCTTTTATAAATCTTCCCGTCAAGCACTGTATGACCAGGCGCCCGCTGTTCCATAAATTCTGTGAAAAGACCGGCTTCATACGCTCTGCGCCATTCCTCCGGGACATGATTAAAGATACGTTCCCGCTGAGTTTTGCCTTTCCAGTAGGGAATTATCTCCCTTTCATAGGTATCAATATCTTCCTGGCTCGTTTTGTACGGCTGCATGTCCCTGTTGTTCATGACATGGAAATCTTCCACGCTGTGGCAGGTCAGCTCAGGAAAGGTGCAGATTGCTTTTGGCGACGGTCCCCGTTCTCCGACAATCAGCTCATCATCACCGATATACAGTGTCTTGCGGGTGCAGTGATCGAGGAAGTTAAGACCCCGCAGAACCGGCACCGGATATTTTCCGAAATTTTCTTTATAGAATTCTGTTTCGTGCACAGCCCGTTCAATGGAGATAAAGGGCGTTGCCTCTACGCTCAGCTTGCGTAAACGTTGAATACGGGGATTCATGCCGGGCAGTTTATTCTCTGAGCCTTCAGGATAAAAATTACCTTCAGCCTGAGCTTTTCTTTCGGGGGCAGTACAGACGGGAGCATGTTCTTCAAACATGGGAATACCTCTTACGGGAATGGTTTTTCAGATGCATAGACGCTGAGAATGCATAAAAAACAATGTAAAATCAATGAGAAAACGAAAAAATAGGAACGGCGAAGGGGGAGGTACTACTGATAAAACATGCGGCAGTTGTACAGGCAGCGATAAGATTCGCGATTGTTTGTGACAACAAAGATGGCTGGCATAAATTTAATTCTCCATAAATAGAGTTACCTGAAAATTTATGGATTTTCGCAAATTTGTCAAGATTTTTTCACTCTGAAAATCTGAAGTTGAAGTCATCGTCAACAAATACAAAAAGGTCATAAAGTGCACCTCGTGCTTCTTTATGGCATGAATTTGCATACAATTACATCTTGCGTCGATGAACAGGCGGCGGGCACCGAATCGAGGAACGGGGAAAACGAAAAGCTGTCCATTGTAAACGATGAAAATGATTGTATGCAAATTCCCAGCCGGACAATGCTGAGACCCTTTTGAAAATATGGTCGTTATTCCGGCCAATAAAAAGTGGGGCGTTTCGGGATGCTGCAGTTTTCGTTCAATCTTTTGGAAATATCCATCACGGGGCCCGGTTTGATGCTGCGTGCATTTTCCGGACAGGCTTTAATACATGCACAACAGAGGATACATTTGTCAACGATGGCGGCAAAGCCATTTTCGGCATCAATCGCATCCGCAGGACAAACGGTAGCGCAGGTTCCGCAGCTGTTGCAGGCGTCACTCACGGCAATAAAATCGGTCTTTGGTGGTTTTTTATCTTTGTAGGGGAAGGTGCCGGGCACCTTGAGTTCTCCAGCGTTGCTTATCCAGTTGTCAATATCGAAGTGGGCGGCGATGTCTCGGCCAAACTTGATGCCAAGATCGAGGTCATCTTTATGGGGGCGGCCTGCAGCAACGGGGAATTTTGTGTTGGAGAATGAGTGTTCTCCGATGAAGGCAGCACCGGCAATGGGTTTATAACCGCGCCTGGTAACAAGATCCCGTAATTCAATGAGTGAATCATCGAATTCTCGATTTCCGTAGAGGACGACGCAGATGGCAGGTGTGCCGGGGGCAACTTTCAACTCCTGCAGCCATTCATGGGCCAGTTCCGGCAGGCGGCCGGCGTAGGTCGGCACTGCAAAGATAACCATATCATCCTTTTTGGGCAGCAAGTCGTGTTGTTTCCGCTCTGTGGGAAGGGTGATGTCGAAATCTTCTCCTGTCTCTGATCCCAGCCCCTGGGTAATCGCCCGGGCAACTAACTTTGAACTGCCGGTGGGAGAAAATGTCACTGTATACAGTTTACTTTGCATGGTTACGCTCCTGATGTTTTTTTTTAGGGCAACTTTTAATATGCCGGGTTCTCAGAAGAATCTGCAATTACGCGTAAAATTGTTGCATAATACACAGTTTTTTCAATGGCTTGCCTGGTAACGACAGGGTCGAGGTTGACCTGTCCGTGCCACTGGTGAAATCCGACCTTTGGGTTGCCTTTTCCGTTTCAGCTGAAATTAAAACTCCATCAGGGAATCCCTGGAAGACCTTGCGACACCGACATGGAAGCCGACAAGCTTCTACGAATCATTCGCAATGACAGCTTAGCGGTCAGAGCA
>JBFHIO010000250.1:0-3649 GCA_041596435.1 Desulforhopalus sp.
ATGGCAGATGAAGTCTTCTATCAGAGTCATAATTCTGAAAATCGCGAAGAAATGAAAGTCGGAATGGTACATATTGTTCAACCTGCAATCGCCCTCAATTTTTCCACCGATTCACCGCCTCTGAAAAGAGCCGCAGAGTTGCGCAGTCTCGCCCTCGCTGCCCTTCCCTCTTCTCTTAAGAAGGTGAACAGTCTCAAGCTGCAGCAGGGAACCCTGTTGATATCAGACAGTCGACTGACACCTCTGTGGAAGAAGGTCGCCAGTGAATTTTCGGGGGAAATCACACCTTTTCTCCCCGCAGAGACCAGTGAACTTCATTTCACTGGTATTCTTGATGAAGGGAAATTTTCATTGAAAGGAACAACCAATACTGCGCGTCCCCAGCAGGATTCACGCCTTGCCTTCGTCGCCGATCAGATTCCTCTCTCCCTTTTTAAAAATCAGCTTGAAGAAGGCGGGCTGATAAGTGGCAGCTCTGGCGCAGCCTCCCTTGAGATGAATACCCTGTGGATGGCGGGCACAGCAACCAGCCACGGCTCTCTTCTCCTGCACGGGCTGAAAGCCCTCAACCCGTTGAGCAACACCGCAGCAGCGATTGCACTGCTCAACGGCGACAAAAAAAGCTTCAAAGTCATGTTTAACTTTTCAGGACAAAAAGCAGAGAAAGAATCCCTGATCAGTTTTATCCTGCAGAACCTCCAGAAAAAGCTTCTGCGCGGTGAAGTTGCCCCCCTCTTGATGGCAGCACCCGAGTTTCAGGATATTGCAACCCAGCCCTCCATTATTTTTTCCCCCGGCAAGAGCGAAATTGGAGCCGAGGCGACGCCCTTGCTCGCCAGTTATGCTGAGCTGTTGAAGACGTATCCGAATCTCGTTTTAGTCTTGACCGCCTCCGCCAGCAATACGAAAGATAATGAGGCACTGCTGAAGCAGCTCCGAGAGAAGTTGAAGAAAAAGGCGGTGAAACAGGTGAAGGTAACCGACAGACTTCTTAATGCCCTCGCACAGAAACGGTGCACCACTGTAGCAGAGGCTCTGCAGACTCTGCTCAAAGATGAAAGCGCAGCCGAAAGAATCCAAATTGAACCAGCAGACAAATTAACCGAGAGCAGTCCCGCAGTACATATTTTTATCCGGGAGAAGAACGCCGCCATCCCGCAGGAGAAAAAATAACATGTTGGAAGCCCTTCTCAAATTTGCTGCTTCAGCAGCTCCTTTTCTTTCCTTCCTCGCAATTGCTTCGCTGATAACATTTTTACTCAGCCTTCTGTTGATTCCGGCAGTGATCGCGCACATGTCACAAGACTATTTTTTGGTAATTGTACGCAGGCACCAGCAAACCAAACCCCACATTGTGATCTTTCTCATTAAAAATACCCTTGGCACACTGCTCCTCATCGCCGGCATCGCCATGCTTTTCCTCCCCGGCCAGGGCCTTCTTACAATCATTCTCGGCCTTATACTCCTTTCCTTTCCCGGCAAGCAGAAATTACTGCTCAGCCTCCTCACCCGCCCCGCTCTGCGCAACAGTCTCAACTGGATTCGACGAAAAGCAGGCAGGAGTGAATTTCGCTGGCCGCCCCGCTGTCGCCGTGATCATGATCAGGGAGAAAAAGCCCGTAGACAAGGTTTATGAATCAGGCCGATGGTACCCGTTCGGAGGATCTGGACACCATGTTGGAGTACCGATCTTCCAGAGTGTTACAAGCCTTGAGCAGATTGTGATCGGAAAAGGAAACCGGAGGGAAGATTTTTTTTACTCCTCTTGTACAGTATATTTACAGGACTTCAGGTTCTCTCTTATTGCATTTTCTCTTTAAATAAAAAGTAGCAAAATGAACAAAAAATGGTACGAGAGCAGCACGCTGATAAAAGATAAAAAGAATCTTCTGGATATTATTCCAGGAATGATTCTGCTCCTCTCTCAAGCAAACAAGATTGAAGCCGCCAACCCGGCTGCCATTGAATTTTTTGGAGATATCCTTAATCCGGAGTACCAGATGAGTCCGGAAGAAACGAGACGGGTTCACGATCTGTTTTCTACACTGCAAAAAAACATCAAGCCAGGAACGATGAGAACAACCAAAGATGCGTTTTTGGGGGATTCTTATCTCGAATTAACCTTTTCTTTTTTTAACGAACACAAGGACGATAACAGTTACTGGCTCTTTGTCCGTAACGTCACTGAATCAAAAAAACAGCTTAAAGAACTTTCGCTCCTTCACAACAGCGTTGAGACCATTCTTTCTCGCAAGATACTGGAGTTGAATGAAAGTGAAAAAAAGCATCGAGCTATTTCCACGGAACTCAACACCCTCAAAGAACACCTCCAGGAAATTCCCACTGAGGGAAAACTTGTGGGGTCCAGTCGGGCATTAAGCGAATTGCGTGAGATGGTATATCAGGTGGCAAGATCAGACTCAACTCTTCTTATTACCGGAGAATCAGGAACCGGAAAAGAGCTGGTAGCCAATCTCATCCGCGAAAGCAGCAATCGACATGACAAACCTTTTCTCAAGATCAACTGCAGTACTTTCTCTGAAAATATTTTTGAGAGCGATCTCTTCGGTCATGACAAAGATGCTTTCACCAACGTGACTTTCATGCGCAAAAGCAAGTTTGAGGTTATGGACGGCGGAACAATTTTTCTTGATGAAATTGGTGATATTTCGCCACAGATGCAGGTCACTCTGCTTCGCGTCCTGCAGGACCGCGAAATTGTCCGAGGCGAGGGGAACCAGCCTCTCAAAGTGAATGTACGGATCATTGCTGCCACAAACCGCAATCTGCAGGAGATGGTGAAAAACGGCAGCTTCCGACAGGACCTCTTCTATCGCTTGAACATTATCAATCTCTCCATCCCGCCCCTGCGGGAACGTAAAGAAGATATTGTCGATCTCACCACACATTTCGTCCGCAAATACAGAAAAGCCTTCCGCAAAGAGATCAGTTTTCTACCACAGCCAATCCTCGACCGTCTTTTCCTCCACCAGTGGCCAGGCAATGTCCGAGAGCTTGAAAACGTTATCCAGCGGGCTGTTTTAATGGCAAAGAATAATGTCATCACCGAAAATGAGCTCTTTTTTACCTCCCCTGGAGAGGCGGGAAATCGCCCCCGCAGCAACTTCCCGTTAAACACGGAAGGACGTTCACTGAAGTCAATCGTGGCTGATCTGGAAAAAAAAGTGATTACCTCCATGCTCAAAGAGAATCGCGGGAACGTTAATGAAACAGCCGATAAACTTGAGCTGGGGAAAACTGCCCTCTACGAGAAAATGAAACGATACCACCTTTCCGCGAAAGAATTTAAACAACGGGACCATGAATAACAGCGGATCTCGTTCATATTCGAGATACTGATACTTATACCGGCTTGCCGTTCATCTCCAGTATTATTGATATCGAAATCTGGCGCTTACCTCCGAGGATACCTTTTTAATTTTTAGCGAAGAAGAACCAAAGGCGGGTCCTTCCATATTTTTCATAAAAAAAACTGTTCCTGAAGCCCTCTACTTCACCGACAGATATTTTATTTCGGTTTTATTAAGATTCCCGTTCCAATAAACTATCAAATTCATCTATGACTGAAAAAAAAAGAAACAGACACTGCCCACACTGGATTTCGTTCACCAGCAAATGCACGAAAAAC
>JBFHIO010000251.1:0-3633 GCA_041596435.1 Desulforhopalus sp.
CCTTGCAGCAATTGACAAGGGAAACGACAGCGCACAGGCAATCGCCCAGTGTGCCCGCCTGCACCGTGCCGGCTTCAAGCTCTCACTCACCGTACTGCTCGGCATCGCCGGTATTACCCGTTCCGAAATCCATGCCCGGGAGACGGGGCGGGTACTGACCGCCATTGACCCGAAATTCATCGGAGCCCTCACCCTTATGCTCACTCCAGGCACCCCGCTTTTCGCCGATGCCCAAGCCGGACGTTTTCACCTCCCTGGTGCCCGTGGCGTATTGCGTGAACTGGAGATCATGTTCGAAACGACAACCCTCTCCGGTGGTCTTTTCCACGCCAACCACGCCTCAAACTACCTGCCCCTGCGGGCCCGGCTGCCCCGCGACCGCGAACGTGCTCTCTCTGAAATCCGTGCCGCGCTGCGGGGTGAGACGTCGCTGAAATCCGAATCGCTGCGCGGGCTGTAAAACCGCGGCAGCTCTGCAGAAAGGTTTTCCCCCTGCAAACAGCAAAACCCCCGCCTTATGGCAGAGGTTCCTGTGACAATTCTCATTCAAGGGCACATTGAATAAACAACCTTTCAATGTGCCCTCAATTTAAGACCCAAAATTAAAACATATAACTCACACTGCCAGTAATCAGCAGCGCAGAGGCATTGCTGAATTTCCCGTAGACAGCCCCGGTGGGATCCGTTTTATTCGTACGATCCTGCTTGTAATCATAAAGGGCGGCAAGGCCAAGTTCAAGATTTTCACTCAACTTGTACTGCCCCCCAAGGGAATAAATCCATGCGTGAGCATCCGGAACAGAGAAGTCCAGCGTCGCATCATTTACCGGAGACTGGTCATAGGCAAAACCGCCCATCAGGGTCAGCACACTGCTCGCCTTCCATGTAATACCGAGACGAAAGGCATCAGAATCTTCCCAGTTACGCGGCACTGCTGCTTCAAAAGGATTGCCGGGGATATCGGTGTGGAAATTGAAGTCAAAGGTATCGTATTCACTCCAGAAGGTGCGATCCCATGTCAACTCCACATTGACCTTGTCCGTCACATCATAGGCCACAGAGACAGCCAGTACAGCCGGTGCGGGAATGGAAAGGTCTGCCGTAGGGCTGACCTCTGTCCCCATCAGATTCAGATTGACGGTATCATCGAATTTCATATCCACATAGGAGCGCCAGGTGACGGCAAGATCAAGTCCTGTCATCGGCCTTACATCCACTGCGGCATTCCAGCCCCACGAGGCCTTGTCAGTATCTACACTGCGCCCAAGGTCTGTACCGATAACACTGGCATCACTCTTCACAGATCCATTGGCAAGCAGCAGACGCGGACCGGCAGCGATAGAGAGCCAGTCATTAAAGGTGTAGGAAACGACAGGGTTGACCTCAATGACCTCAAGAGAAAACTCCTCAACAAAGGCCTTGCCATACCCCCTTTCCCAGTGCTTGGCAAGACCGTAGGGGGCAGTCACGGAAAGGCCAAAGCGGGTGCCACCGAAATCGGGTGAAACCATGAATCCCGTGGGGACGAGGAAATTCTCCTCCTCCGACGTGTCGTTGTAGACACTGGTACGGGCATCTTCATATTCTACAGCTGAGAGGTATATATAGGTAAGGTCAGCCTCAACCTGCCAGCGGTCTTCGAGAAAGCCCATGCGTGCCGGGTTATAGTACGCGGTATCAGCATGACTGGAAGAGGCAATATTAGCCCCTGCCTTCGCTGTGGAATCTACGGACTGCTCGGGAATCCGCCAGCCTGACGCCATGGCACCAGCAGGAAAAGCAAGAAGGGCTGCAGCGACACACAAGATGCACTTTTTCATTTATTCACTCGGTTGAATTATAACTTTTTTGCAATATTGTAAAAATAATTACCCTGACAAAGGCAGGAGAATACAACAGGTTGCAACTCCGGGCAAGTATTTGAAAAGTTTTTCCCTCCAATAAGTATAATTTTTTTTACGCTTTAAAAGAGAAATTTGCACATTCCTGAGTCAAAAGAAAGGCCGATAATCATCATCGTCAGGTTCGCTTTCAGCAGTCGCAGCGACACACTGATGCACAGCGGGAATTACATTGATCAGGCGGAAGGTAATTCATCCTGGCAGAATACAAATGATAGCATGCGGATTCTTCGCTGGAATATATTCAATGGTGGCCAGGACAAAAAAATGGAAGATGCCTCTTTTTTCAGAAGAAAGAAAAGCCTGTCAAACCGGCCGGATAAATTAATTACGCTTCAGAAAAGGACTTCTGCCTGCGGGATCTCCTTGCTGTCCCTTCATCGTCGAGAAAAGATATTGCTGGAAGCAAAAGGTTACGGTCAGAAGACATTTGATATTTATTTAGACCAGTTCAGTGTTGCCAGAAGAATTTTTCTTGATGTGTCAAGTGCAAAAAAGGACAGTATCAATCTGCCCGTCAGTTGATTACAGCCAGGGGAAACCTCCTCATATCAGCATATTGTATCCTGATTCTGGCCGGTGGAGACTCAGAAATGAAAAGGGATGGAAATCAATATTTTGGGCAGAACAGCGGTCACATATCGATCTGATTCGACCCGTTTCGCCACAATGTCATAATCTTCATTCCCTTCATAAAAGGGTGGCGCTGTCCAGGCTTCTCCAGGCACCTCTTTTCGCCGAAGCCGGACGTTTTCACATCCCCAAATCCCGGGACTGAAGGTCCTGTTCGTCCCTTCCCAGGGAGGTCTCCCCCCGGCTACGCCTCAACCTGCCAGTCATTTTCAAGGGAGCATCTATGTGCCGGATTATAATACGCGGTGTCGGCATGGCTGGAGGAGACAACAGCAGCCCCCACCTTCGCGGTGAAATCTACCTGCTGCCCGGGAAAATTTGCACAGAATTAACCATAGCTTCCTGTTATCCTGGAGGTTATTATTCAACCCCCTGACAAGAAAGGAGCCCCCATGAACAGACACGGATATATCGGTCGCAAAGTACGCACCCCTGAACTCAAAGATAAACCAGCAATCATTATCGTCAGCTTCGGCACCAGCAGTCGCAGCGAGGCTGTGCTGGATCTTTTTACCGCCGCGCTTGAACAGCGCTGGCCGGAACATCGCATTTTCCACGCCTTCACCTCTGCCGTCATCCGCCGCAGAAGTGGCAACCCCAGTCTGCATGAAGCCCTTGCCCATGCCGAGGCAGAGAACTTCCGCCGGGTGGTAATTCAGCCCCTGCAGATCTTTCCCGGCACTGAATATCAGCAGATAGCCGAAACCTGCGAATTTTTTCCCGGCCTGCGCACCTTTCTCGGCGAGACACTGATGCACCGCTGGAATTACATTGAGGAGGTTCTGAAGATTCTGGAACAGGAGTTTCTGCCGCCCTCAATAGGACTCAACCTCCTTGCCCTGCACGGCACCCCGCTCGCGGCAGATCCAGCGAATATCGTCTACCTCGGCCTGGAACGACTCCTCCAGCGTCGCTACAGCAATGTCTGCACCGCCTCCCTGGAAGGAACCCCAGACTTTACAGGACTGTGCAAAGAGCTGGTGCGCGATAACGCGGCGGGCAAATTTAATGAGGTACGCATGATCCCCCTGCTCTACTTTGCGGGGCAACACGCCGAGGATGATCTGATGGGAGAAGAGAAGACAAGCTGGAAATCTCA
>JBFHIO010000252.1:0-3604 GCA_041596435.1 Desulforhopalus sp.
AAATCAATACGCTCGGCAAGACCGTAATGGTGCCAGTTCTTCTCCTCACGGGTGCCGGTGATCCGGGCAATCTTCTCAAAAGTGGAGATAAGTGGCGCCGCCGTACCCATTGCCTTGACGCTGTAGAGGTCGGCCTGACGTTCGAAGTTGCGGATAAACCAGCCGAAGATAAAACGGAAGAAGAGCACCAGGGCGAGAAGTGCCGGAATTGAGGTTACAATGGTGGCAGAACTGGCCGGGGAAAAGCCCAGGGCGAGAAAAATTGACTGGGGAAAGCTCCACGACAGCATCATGCGGGAGAGCGGATCAAGCAACACATCAATTACCCCGGAAAATCCAGCGATAATAAGCAGGTAGAGGATGAGATGCCCTTTCTTTACGTGACCGATCTCATGGGCGAGCACCGCTTCCCGCTCTTCCACGGTGAGCAGATCGAGGAGGGCGGGGGTAAGGAGCACCGCGCGGAATCCCGGCAGGATACCTACCACTGCGGCCGTGATCGCCCTGCCCTCGTGCAGCGGCCAGAGAAAAAGATTGGCGGTAAAATGCTGACTGCGGCAGAAGGCCTCCAGCTGGTCGCGGGTTTCACCCCGGGGCATTGGCGTACAGCCCCAGATGCGACGAATGAGCGTCGGCAGCAGTAACACCACCAGAAGAGCAAGGAGGATAAAACCGCCGGTACCGTCGAGAAAGGTCCGCAGGGCGGAGTGCGGCAACAGCCCGACCAGATCGTAAAGCAATGAGAGAAGCAGCCATGGGAGCAATATTGGCAGGGCGCTCCTCAGGTTGGAGACCATCGTCTGTCTCACCGTGAAGTGTATCCCGGTAACCTGCGACATCGCCGGTCGGCCAGCCACCCAGACCACCGACAGAAGACCGAGAAAGAGCACCATCCCGCCGGCAGCCTGCACGACAGAGAACGTTCGAGCCAGCGGCAGCCGGGCGAGATACCAGCCGGGTTCACACAGGGAAAGGATCAACTCAAAAACTCCCAGTGCCACCCAGGAGAGCACCGTTTCAGTGCGACAGGGATTTTTACCACGTCGCATCCCCCGGGCGAAAATTGCCCTGGCAAGGCGTTTCCAGCCGTAGAAAATCGCCGCGAACAATGGCAGAGCGAGGAGAAACGGCAGCAGGGGCCGGGCGTCACTGCCTCTGGCATTGAAGAGAAAAATGGCAACAACGAAAAGAATTATATTGTTATACATGGCGCCCCGGGGCTGTATTCAGGATGGAAGTTCTTAATTTGAGGTGAGAAAGTAGTCTCTGTGACAGCTGATGTCAAACAGGTGCCCACCTCGCAGCGTCAGCTGGTTTTTCGTCAGAGATTTACATTTTAGTTGACTTTTCCGTCACACTGCATTCTATTAATGAGTTTATCATTTTGTGATACGGGCGCATAGCTCAGTTGGTAGAGCCATCGGCTCATAACCGATCGGTCGCAGGTTCGACCCCTGCTGCGCCCACCACTTTTTTAGCAGGCATAGTGCATGAAGAGACTTCGCTTGACCATACCGCCATCAGTTGAGGCGGGACAAACAGCATCGTCCTCCGCACCCCGGGCAAACAAAACCCACGGGATCAAGACGGAAACAGCAGGGACGCAGAGGTCAACAAGGTGAAAGGTACACTCCAACTGGAGTGTACCTTTTTTCATTTTATTTGCAGCCTGTCCACAGAGAATACAGTGGAACATCAGCCATGAGCCTTACCGCCGGAAAACTTCTTGAAATAATTGATGGAATCACCCCGTTCCGCCTCGCAGAGAACTGGGATAATGTCGGCATGATGACGGGCAGCGCCAACTGCGAAGTTCGCGGGGTGCTGGCCGCACTTGATGTTTCGCCTTCGGTGCTCAAAGAAGCAACGGAGCGCGGATGTAATGTCATCCTCTCCCACCATCCACTGATCTTTCACCCGCTGAAGCAACTTCTTACCGACAGCGCCGAGGGCCGGATGCTGCAGGAAATTTTACGCGGCGACATCGTCGTTATTTCCAGCCACACCAGTTTTGATAACGCCGCCGACGGTGTCAGTGACTGGCTCGGAGAATGTCTCGGCCTTGTTAACCGGCAGCCACTGCTGCCTGGAGAATCCGCCGACACGGGTACTGGCAGCGTTGGGAATTTTACCTCCCCGCTTACAGGCAGCGACTTCTTCAGCCGCCTGCTTGAGGTTCTGAATCTTCCCGGCGTACTGGTGGCAGGTGAACTTCCAGCACAGGTGCAGCGCGTAGCAATCTGCGGCGGCAGCGGATCCGGTTTTGCCCGTGAGGCAAAAAATGCGGGTGCAGATCTCTACCTCAGCGCCGAAATAAAACACGACACCGCCCTGTGGGCGGCGGCAAATCGGTTCTGCATTATTGACGGCGGGCACTACCCCACCGAGAAACCAGCCATGGGACTCCTCGTGAAGCGCATTTCCGAGGCACTCGACAGCCTCGGCGAAAGCCTCCAGGTGATGGAGTCGGCAGCGGAGCAAAATCCTCTGCAATACATGAAAAATATATAAAAAAACAGGCACAGACGACGTGCCCCAACCAGACCCGCTACAGGAGAGAAACCTTGATTCAAGAAAAACTGCATAATTTGACTACCTTGCAAAAGATGGACCTTGAGCTGGACGAGATTGACAAAAGCATAAAAGAAGAGCAGGCTGTCCTCGAAAAACGCGTCGCGGCCCTTGCCGCCCGTGAAGAACAAATCGCCTCTACAGAAGAAAAGATCGAAGCGCAGAAACGTGAGAGCCGGATCCTTGAAGGCGAAATGAGCGACAAGATGGAGCACATTCGCGAGCGCCAGGCAAAGATGATGCAGGTGCAGACCGGCCGTGAACAGACCGCCCTTCTCAAAGAGATTGAAGACGCGAAGAAGGTTGCCAAAGAGAGTGAGGAAAAAATTATCTCTCTTATGGAGTCAGTGGAAAAAATGACCGGTGATATCGCAGAAGAAAAAAATCTGCTCAAGGGTGAAAAAAAGCTGGTCACCGAAGAGACAGAGGCCGTGCGGTCGAAAATTGACAGCATCAACAGAAAGCGCAGATCCAAAGACAAGGCGCGTGAAGCACAGGCCTCACTGCTCGATGCAGATACACTGAAAAAATACAACACCCTGCGCGCACGGCGCAATGGCCTTGCCATCATCAACGTTGTCGGTGGTGTCTGCCAGGGCTGTTACATGATGATGCCGCCCCAGCGCTTCAACATGCTGATGAAGGGCGACCAGCTCTTCGACTGCCCCACCTGCCAGCGGATGATTTATTATAAGCCGGTTGTTGAAGATTAATTTGTCCTGGTTGAAAAAAGGAACAGTTCGCATTAGTGTAACTGAATCGCTATTCAGTATAATGACAGTTTGATTTTTGGAGCGGGTGCATGATCGCTCCGACCCTTGCGGTCGGGGAGGAAAGTCCGAACTCCACAGGGCAGGATGGTTCGTAACGCGAACGCCGGGCGACCGGCGGACAGTGCCACAGAGAACAGACCGCCTCCAGTTTTTTCGGAGGTAAGGGTGAAACGGCGAGGTAAGAGCTCACCGCGCTGCGTGGTGACACGCACGGCATGGTAAACCCCATCCGGAGCAAGACCAAATAGGGAGATGTTTGA
>JBFHIO010000253.1:0-3601 GCA_041596435.1 Desulforhopalus sp.
ATCACTGTGGCTGCTGTGCAGCGTGAGGGCGAGGATGGGGACATCATCAATGCTGTGTGGTTTCACCAGTGGGCGGGAGACTCCCGGCGGAATGCGGTCAAAGTTGCTGGTGAGTTTCTCCTGCAGGCGGACGATGGCATTTTCCATCTTCTCGCCAACATAAAATCGCACCACTAAAAGGGACTGCCCCTCGCTGGAGGTGGAGTAGATATATTCTACGCCCGGCAGCTCGTAGAGCAGTTTCTCCATGGGGATGGTGAGACGCTGTTCCACTTCTTTTGGAGATGCGCCGGGCTGGCTGACCATGACATCGATCATTGGAACCTTGATCTGCGGTTCCTCCTCCCGCGGCAACAGGACGACGGCGAAGATGCCAAGGAGCAGCGAGGCAATTATGACCAGCGGGGTGATCTTGCTGGTGATGGCGGTGGCCGCAAGGGAACCGGCAAAACCTTTACTGTGGTAGGGCTTTTTCACAGGAGTCTCACTGGCCATTGCGTACCCCCTCAGCTTGAGGAGAAACTTCAGCCTGCGTGGCGGTCATTAATTCGATTGGCTGGCCGTTGCGCAGGCGGGTGGGGCTCAGCAGAACCTTTTCTCCGGCGTCCAGCCCACTGAGGATTTCCAGCAGCATCTCGCCGTTATGGTTGATGGTGGCGCCAATGCGCACAATGCGCATCTCCGCCTGTCCGCCGGTCAATATAAAAATCCGTTCGAGCTGGCCATAGCGCTGCAGGGCGGCTGCCGGAACGAAGATGCTCTGCAGGTTCTCCCCGCGACCGGCAAGGGTTTTCAGCGGCAGGCGGATGCGGGCAAACATGCCACTGGAGAGGCGGACGCGGGCGGTGGACTGT
This sequence comes from Desulforhopalus sp., assembly GCA_041596435.1. Lineage (GTDB taxonomy): Bacteria > Desulfobacterota > Desulfobulbia > Desulfobulbales > Desulfocapsaceae > Desulforhopalus. The sequence goes on from JBFHIO010000253.1 coordinate 855, forward strand.
GGATCAAGGCTGAGTGTGGCGGGGGCAGTGCGGGAAGCGGGATTCACGGCAGGGGAGATTTCGCTGACGGTGCCTTCCATGGTGATATCGGCGGAGGGAATCTCCACTGGCAGTACCTCGCCGACGTAAATACCGTCGAGCAGGGTTTCTGGAATGTCGGCCACCACTTCGAGTCGGGTAAGATCTTCGAGGCGGACAAGGGCGTGCCCGGGAGTGGCGAGATCGCCGGTGTTGGCCAATTTCGCACTGATGATGCCATTGAAGGGTGCGCGGATACGGGTAAAACTGAGGCTGGTGTTCGCCTGATTCACTCTGGCTCTGGCAATGGCAACCGTATCTTTGAGATTCTTCACGTTCTCGGGAGTGGCGGCGTTTCTGGAGAGCAGCCGGGATTCACGGGAGAGGTTGCGTTGAGCCTGGGCAAGGGATACCTCGGCCTCACGCAGGCGCGATTTCGGGGTGCTCTGATCCAGCTCTACGAGGAGTTCTCCTTTTTCAACTCTTTGTCCGAGTTTTACGGGGATGGCGAGAATATTCCCTGAAATCTGCGCAGAGATGTCAGCACGGGTGACCGCTTCCACTGTACCGGAGACCTCAAGACTGTGGGGCGCGGGGGCCTTGACAGCAGCCACTGCAATCGCCTGCACACTGGGGAGCTGCTCGCGGGATTGCGTTTGTTCCGAGTCGTGGGAACAGGCCGTAAGGAGAAGAAAGAGCAGGGAAAGAAGAAAATATTTTTTCATGGTTTTAGAGGGGTTAATTTTCAGCCTTCGGGGAGATTGATGTCTCGAACTGGCCATATCCGGCGGCGCGGCGCAGGTTGGCCAGCGCGACAATTTTTTCGGCATTGGCAGTGAGCCGACGGGCGCGGGCCTCGGAGAGAGACACCTCATAGTCAATCAGATCGGAGGCAAGAACTGTTCCTTCTTTGAATTGAATACGGCTCAGGCGGGCGGCTTCTGCCGCAGCCTCTTCGGCTTTTTGTGTTACTGAAAAGCGCCTGCCCGCCTTGTCCAGATTGAGGCGTGCCCGTTCCAGCTCCAGGTTGAGATTCAGCACCAGTCTCTTTTTCCGGGCGGTTATTTCACGCACTTTCGCCTGTGCGGCGGCTATGGCAGCATCGGTGCTGTGGCCGTCGAAGAGGGCATAGTTCACTTTTACCCCGGCAGTCCATGAATTCCCGTCGCCGTCGAGTTCCGGGCCATATTCCACCTCATAATTACCGAAGGCATCCACCGTCGGCTTTTTGCCTCCCGCAGCAACATCGAGTTGCGCACGGGCCTGTTCTTCCTGAGCCTCAATCTGGCGGTAGATTTGCCGGCGGGTGATATCGAGGGTTGGCGGCGGCTGGAGTCCATCGACACTTTTTTTGAGGCTTATCTCCTGATTGGAAAGACCAAGCAGGGTGAGGAAACTCTGGCGGGCGAGGGCGAGGGTGTTCTCTGCGGCGATCAGGCTGGCTTCGGCCTGCGCTTCTTCGGCCTTAAGGGCAAGCAGCTCGCGCTTGAGCAGGTCGCCGGAGGCCCAGCGCTCCTGTGCCACCCGGCGGGAGGAGGCAATGGCCTGCTGTGCGTCGTATCGAACCTGCAACATCTGTTGTGCTTCGAGGATTGCCTCGTAACCCTTCACCACCTCAAAAGCGAGAAGCTGGTGCACCTCAACACGGCTGGCCTGCGCCATGGAGACTCCGGCCTCGGCGGCGCGGTTGGTGGCGGTGTCGCGGCCGCCATTATAGATGCGGTATTGCGTCTGCGCGGTAAGGCTGAGAGTGTCTGTACGGCCGGGATCGTTGAAATCAATGGAGTTGTTGAAGGCACCCTGATTGAGGATGTTGCCGAAGGAGTACATCGCGTTGTTGGTCATGGAGTACTCGCTGCTGAGATTGACCAGCGGGTAGTCGGTTGCGGCAGCCATTTGCGCCATGGCCTCGGCGGAGGCTATCTGTTGCAGGGCAATCTCTGTCTCCGGGCTGTTGCCAAGGGCAAAGGCGACTGCTTCTTCCGCGCTCCAGTGTGCGGGGATTATTTGCTGTGGAGGGTGTGAGTCGGTGGCTGCTGCGGCCTGTGTGAAAAGTGCAAGGCTCAGCAGGACAAGGGACAGGACCTTTTTTCTCATCGTATCTCCTGAAAGTATTAATATTTAATAAAACCGTTAAATACTACTCTTTCATATAACTCGTTTTTCATTATGTCAAGAAGTGGTGAAAAAGTCGCGATAATTCGAGAACGGGAGAAGGTTACGGCTGTGTGGCGGCGTTTTCTGCAAGACGGCGGCGGAGCAGCAGCCCGCTGGCGGCAGAGAGACAGGTGAGGAATATGCCTGCGCAGATGAGGGCCGTGGCAAGGGAAAAATGGCCGGAAATTGCTCCGATGGCGGGGCCGAGGATGGAGAATCCTACTCGGATAATAAGACTGCGGATGGAGAAGATGGTGGCACGGATGTCGGAGCTGCAGAACTGGTTGGTGATATTTTTCAGTACTGGAGTGGCATATCCGCGCAGGGCGTAGAAGACGAAGAGAAGGCAGATTGCCGGTATAACCGGCAGCAGGCCAAGACCAATATAGCCGCAGGGGATGGCAATGGTTATGAGAGCGAGGGCCAGTTTCGGATTGAGGAGACGGTCGATGGTCGGCGTCCAGGCAGAAACGAGGGCGAGGAGAAGATTAAGGCCGACCCACAGCGAGGTGATGATTGTCGCGCCATAGCCCTGTTTAACAAAATAGATCTGCGCTGTCCATGCCATGCAC
>JBFHIO010000254.1:0-3591 GCA_041596435.1 Desulforhopalus sp.
CGTACTGCCCTGCAGGATCTTGAGAAAAATATGAAAAAAAGGTGAGCCCTGCTGTCTTTGTGCTGCCAAACGGGGAGTTGGTCGGAGATGAATAACCGATCACTCCCCGTTTTTCTTTACTCTTCCCCACCCTCTCCTGAATCTTTTTTGGGTGGTGTCTTGTCGGGGGCAGATGAAGAGTTGGAATCCGGTGGAACGTCATTGTTCTTCTTTTTCTCTTCCAGTCCTGGTAGAGGCGGCTCTTTTTTCGGCTCAGTATGGCTCAGAGCGGCAAGTGGCGAAACCCGGCGAACGCTCCTCGGTGAAACCCTCTTGCCCCTGGCTGTGGCGTTTCTCACCAGATAGCTGTCGAAATCGATCTCAAGGCTGTTGCTGCGTGCGCGGGAGGAAGGCATGAAGTTAACTTTGGCGTATTGCTCTTTACCAAAACTCAACAGCAGAATTTTTGAGCGTTTATGTTCAGAGAACAGGCGATACTCTTTATCCAGAATAAAACTTGGGGTCTTGAATCGTTTAACATAGGCAATATTTTCTGCACCATCACGGTAAATGAGATTGAAAATTTGATTCCGTTTCACGATTCCAACCCAGTGCAGTTCTTTGCCGACATAAATTTTTTCTGTCACGGGGACAAGCTTGTAGAGACCATTGGAGAAGATGAGAAAGAGTTTGTCATACTCAGAACACATCAGAGACATCTCCTCCTTTCCTTCTTCCGGTTTTACCTGGGTGCCAACGAAACCGGATTCGCGGTTGTAAACCACGTTGAGGTTGGCAAGTGCCGCCTTTCTCAGACTGACCTCCTTGAAGCTTGTCAGTTCGGTTTGTCTTGGAAAATCTTTACCATATTTCTCCAGCAATTTATCAAGGAAATCGATGGTGTATCCAGTCATATCCTTGAGCTCAGATTTGATCACTTTGATCGATTTGCGGATATCCCTGATTTCCTTCGCCTGTTTATTAATGTCGTAACGGGAAATACGCTTGATGCGTATCTCCAGCAGTCGATTGACGTCGTCATCGGTTATTTCTCGACCAACTTCTTCATGAAAGGCCTTCAGGCCTTCATGCACTGTTGCCACGATGGCCGCCGGAGAGGTCTCCTCCTCAATCCGCTTATAAATGCGCTCTTCAATGAAAATCTGTTCGAGGAGGCGGGCATGCAGCCTGTCTTCCAGATGACCCAGTTCGAAATTGAGTTCTTTCTCAAGGTCATTGCGAAGTTTGAAGGCGTTGTGCTTCACTACTGCGGTGACGGTACTTATCTGAGGATCATTCCCATTGATAAGAGTGAGATTGGGTGCAATTGATACCTCACAATCGGTGAAAGCATAGAGCCCTTTGATGGTCTCACTGGCATAGACTCCACGGGCGACCTTGATCTCGATCTCTACACGTTCGGCGGTGTAGTCATTGATGGATACAATTTTTATCTTGCCCTGCTTTGCCGCTTTTTCTATGGAGTCGGTGAGTTTCTGGGTGGTTTGACCGTAAGGAATATCTTTGATGATAATTGTCTTCTCGTTCTCTTCCACAATACGTGCCCGGCAGCGGATTTTACCGTTGCCGTCTTCGTATCCGGAGGCATCAAGCAGTCCCCCTTGTGGAAAATCCGGGTAGAGCTCAAACTCCTCTCCCCGCAGAACAGCCTGCTCTGCCTTGAGCAGCTCACAGAAATTGTGGGGAAGAATTTTCGTTGCCATACCAACGGCAATCCCTTCTGCTCCCAGCAGGAGGAGGAGGGGCAGTTTAGCCGGCAGTGTGACCGGCTCCTGCATGCGACCGTCGTAGGAGTCGATATACTCCGTAAGCTCTTTGTTGAAAAGAGTCTCTCTGGCAAGAGGAGAGAGACGGCACTCAATATAACGTGCGGCAGAAGCTCCATCGCCGGTAAAGATGTTTCCGAAGTTTCCCTGGCGGTCAACGAGATAACCTTTATTGGAGATGTTAACCAGGGCCTCATAGATGGAGGCGTCGCCGTGGGGATGCAGTTTCATCGTCTCACCGACAACATTGGCCACCTTGTTGAATCGGCCGTCATCCATATTGGCAAGGGTCTGCAGAATCCGCCGCTGTACCGGTTTCAGGCCGTCATCAATGGTGGGAATGGCACGGTCACGGATGTTGTAGGTCGCGTATTCAATGAAATTATGATCGAAAAAAGCACGGAGTTTACTCTGTTTTTCAGGCATCTTTAATTTTTTTCTGTGGAAAATTGTGAATCTGAATGCGAAGGTTTTTGGCGCAATTGATCATAGAGTTGTTCCCCGCGAACAGTCTTTCAGTAAAAAGCAGTACGACACATGGCAGGAGCAGGCTGTCAATCATGGCTGCAATATAAAGAGCACCTTGAAGAGTCTCTCCCAATTCCCCCTCCTTTTTACTCACGCTCCTACAGCTTCCTCAATAGGTAAAAGATTTTCCATGATATAATCTCTGCGCTGAGGTGTGTTTTTTCCCATATAAAATGAGAGCACTTTGTTGATCTCACTCAGCGAATCAAGAGTTATTGGAGTGAGGCGGATATTATCACCAATGAATTGTTTAAACTCTTTTGGAGATATTTCACCTAAACCCTTGAATCTGGTTATTTCTACCTTGATGTCTTTTTTTCCCTGCAGCTCTTTAATCGCCCTCTCCTTCTCCTTGTCGGAGTAGCAGTAAATCGTTTTCTTTTTGTTGCGTACCCTGAAAATAGGTGTCTCCAGCACATAGATGAAACCCTCCCGGACCAGTGGCTCAAAATACTGGAGAAAAAAGGTGAGCAGCAGCATGCGGATATGCAGCCCGTCCACATCGGCATCCGTGGCGAAGATAATCTTGTCGTAACGCAGATTACTGATGTTGTCCTCGACGTTGAGGGCTCGCATCAGGGCATACATTTCCTCATTTTTATAGAGTGTCGCGATATTCTGTCCAAAGACATTTTTTGGTTTTCCCTTCAGGGAGAAGACTGCCTGGCGAAGGGGATCCCGAGAGGAGACGATGGAGCCGGCGGCAGAAAGTCCCTCAGTGATGAAAACCATATTCTCACGATCTTCTTTCGACGGCTTCCCGGCGGCAGGATGGTATTTGCAGTCCTTCAGCTGATGAATCTTCAGTGCAACTTTTTTTGCATTGGCCCTCGCCTCGCTGCGCACGCTCTGCAGCTCCTTGCGGACCCTCTCATTGTGGTTGATCTTGTCGATCAGCATCTGCGCCGCTTCCGTATCTTTGTAGAGTGCTTTGGATACGGCCTCTTTCACGGCATTGACAATCCATACCCGGATGTCAGTATTCCCCAGCTTGTTTTTGGTCTGCGACTCAAACACCGGTTCCATGATTTTTACGGCCAGGGTGCCAACTATCCCGTCGCGCACATCAGTGTTGATAAACTTCTTGCCGGAATATTCATTAATCCCTTTAAGAATTCCTTCTTTAAAGGCAGACAGGTGGGTGCCACCTTCGCTGGTGTAAGTTCCGTTGACGAAACTGTAGTAGGTTTCGCCGAAGTTATCCGCATGGGAAAAGGCGAACTCAAGGATGTCTGTTTTCAGGGAGATGGGGGGATAGAGTTCGCCACCGTCCAGTTCTTTTTCGAGCAGGTCAAGC
>JBFHIO010000255.1:0-3591 GCA_041596435.1 Desulforhopalus sp.
AATCAGACACTCTGTTCAGGATCAGCACGAAACCATACTGAACACCGTACAGGAGGCCATCCATCGGGCAGTCAAGTCTGATGAGTTCTTCATTTACGTTAATCCCGACGATTATGAGATTATCTCGTCAAAATCCGCAGAAATGGTAGCCGGGCTCAGCGGGCTCAACAACCTGATTATTAAACAGGATACTTCAATTGACCGGGGCGGATGTCGCATCGATTCCGACAACTGTACCGTCGATGCAACCATCCTCAGCCAACTCGATATCATCAGCGACCAGTTGAAACAGCAGAAATAACCTCATTTCAAAAAAACGGGATACATTAGGGAGACATCACCTTTACACCACCATGCCACTTCAAGCAAAACAGATACGCTCGCTCAATACTATTAAGGTATGGGGCAAAGTGACCAAAATTGTAGGTCTTGTAGTTGAGGGATATTGTCCAAACTCCTCAATCGGATCACTCTGCGAGATAATCCCAAGAGATAATGGCGAACCTGTCTTTGCCGAAATCGTCGGCTTCAAGGACCAGCAGGCTCTGCTTATGCCACTCGGCGATTTGAGAGGTCTCGGCCCCGGCAGCAGGATTCGCGTAGTTAGAGACAGTGCAACCATCAAAGTAGGTAACAATCTGCTTGGCCGGGTCATTGACGGTATGGAGCGTCCTCACGACGGTATGCCTCCACCCATCCTTACTGAAGAGTTCCCACTCTACGCCTCGCCTCCAGGCCCGATGCAACGCCAAAACATTACTGACATCCTCGATCTCGGGGTTCGTGCCATCAACGGCCTTACCACCTGCGGAATGGGGCAGCGTATGGGGATTATGGCTGGCTCAGGCGTGGGTAAAAGTGTACTGCTCGGCATGATGTCCAGATATGCAAAAGCAGATATCAACGTCATTGCCCTCATTGGTGAGCGGGGACGTGAAGTTCGGGAATTTATAGAACGGGATCTCGGCCAAGAGGGGCTTGCCCGTTCGGTCCTGGTTGTTGTCACTTCGGATCAGTCACCCCTGCTCAGGATGCGCGGTGCTTTTGTCGCCACCACAATTGCCGAATATTTCTGTCAGCAGGGTAAAAATGTGTTGCTGATGATGGATTCCGTCACCCGTTTTGCCATGGCCATGCGGGAAATAGGCCTTGCAGTTGGTGAACCTCCAACCACCAAAGGATACACGCCATCAGTCTTCGCCACCTTACCAAAACTGCTCGAACGGGCAGGCAGGTTCCGCGAACAAGGTTCAATAACCGGGATATACACTGTCCTTGTTGATGGCGACGATATGACAGAGCCCGTCGCGGATTCGGTCCGGTCTATTCTTGACGGTCACATTGTTCTTTCACGCGCAATTGCCGCCAGAAACCATTACCCGGCAATTGATATTCTTAATTCTGCCAGCCGTGTCATGCGAGATATCATTTCTCCTCGGCATCTTGAGTTATCAGGTAAGGCCAGAAATGTTCTTGCGACCTATGCCGAAGCAGAAGATCTCATCAATATCGGCGCATATTCGAGTGGATCCAATCCTAAAATTGATTACGCTCTTGGCAAGATAGATTCAGTGAATGAATTCCTGCAGCAGAAATTTGACGAATCCACTCCATTTAAACAGACGCTGGAAACTCTTGGCGCCATTCTCAGTGAACGGAAAGACGAAAAAGTCGCGCGTCAGAATCGAAGAAACGGTGATCTATGAACTATACGGTTTTGAATAAACTATGAAACCATTCACCCTCGATACTGTCCTCAGCTATCGGCAACGTCTTGAAGACATTGCCACCAATAATCTGATCAAGGCGAAGCAGCTTGAGCAGAGTGTACAAACCAAGCTTTCCGGTCTTCAAAATGAGTACCGGGAACTTATTGCCAGAAGAGAACGGGTTCAACAGGAAGGTGTCATTATTACCGAACTCATTAGCCTTGAGGACCATATTTCTTTTGCCAAAAAAAAAATCACCGAGCTTGAGGTTGAACTCACAAAAAAACGTGATCATGTCGCCAGAACCAGAAAAGAACTCTTACGAAAAAGCAGAGAAAGACAGGTCATGGAAAAACTGAAAGAACAGCAGAATGCTGCCTGGAAAGAGCATCTCAACAAAAAGGAAGCCTCTGTTCTCGATGAAATCGCCATCATTTTTCACAATAAATAATATATATGAATTTTCCCTCTCTCATACTTTATAAACCATCAGCTGCCAGATTTTATCTCTACATATTACCGGCCCTGATACTCTTCGCACTGTCCCAGACAATATTTCATCCATCTGCCCTTCAGGCCCAGGAGGAAAATGAGGATCAGCAATTCACTTCCGTCGAGGAGCGAAGACTCTTCAACAGCATTCAGTCTGAACGTGCCAGCATACGTGAGGAAAAAAAAGAACTTGAGCTTCGTAAAAAGGAACTAAAGAGCATTGAGGCAGGTGTCGATAAGAAGATTGTAGAGATTGACGGCAAACTCGAAGAATTAAAAGCACTACGTACACAGATAGAGACCTTGCTGACTGCCAAATCAGCTGAAGAAAAGAAGAGAACGCAGGATTTGGCGAAAATCTACGAAAAAATGACCCCTGAAAAAGCTGCTCTTGCCCTTTCAGGTCTCAGGCCGCAACTGGCCTCAGACCTTTTGGCCAGCATGAAGGTCAAATCGGCCGCAAGGATTCTCGATCAGATTTCCAGACAAAAAGCAACTGAACTCAGCACAACATTTTCAACAATACAACTTGAGTGACACTCTATGGCTTCTATCGCTCCCCTTCTCCCCTTTTCACAACCTGCACAGCAATCCAGCTCACCTGCAGCCTTTGGTACCGGGAGCGAAAACGCATTCAGTTCAATCCTGAATGACACAATCTCTGCCCGTGACACAGCATCACAACTCCCATCCCAGGCCAGATCAACTTCGCAAAACGCCGGTAGTGCAGCCAGCAAGAGCCTGGAAAATATCGCTGAGACACCATCCGAATTAGAATCAGATAGACTCACTGCTGACAACGGCAATTCCGTAAACAGTGCAGCGGTCTCTTCTGAAAAATTCCTGTTCCTCGATCCCTCAGACATCGATCCCTCAGACATCGATCCCCCAGACATCGATCTCCCAGCCATCGATCTCCCAGCCATAACAGGAATACAGAAAAGCCTGCAACTGACAGCTTCAGAAACAGGCCCAGCACTGCATGTGGTCACTGAGCCGGGTGAAGATAAATCGTCCCCATTACAGCGCATCGAATTCACGATAGTTTCTGAAGAGACTACTCAGCCAATCGCGATATCGGCTGAAACAGATATCAAGCTCCAGCAGTTTTCCAGCCAGCAGCCGGTTTAGTTTCAAAATCCTGGTTCGCAAGGTTTCCCGCTTTTTCATCGTTTCAACACCCCGTTTAAATTCGTTTGGTTGGGGTGGTGGTGGAACGATCCCTGTTTTTTCCCATTCCCTTATTTGGTCGTAAATGGCATCCAGCGCCGGAACAACTTCCTCCATTAATTCACGGGCTAACTGATAGGCTTTCTTTCGTTTTCCTGCCAACGCCGCCTCTCTCAAAATTGCATGGAGGTACGATTGTTTTTTGTGGTAGGGAATCGCC
>JBFHIO010000256.1:0-3570 GCA_041596435.1 Desulforhopalus sp.
GCTCCCTGTCATATTCAGCACAGGGAAGAAAGGTGACGTCGGATGCAAAACAGGACATAAAGGACTCCAGACAGGGAAAAAGTCGATGATTAAACTAGAGTGTACTCAAAAATGATTTTGCGGTCTGCAAAAAGAAAAACCGGGTCCAGACTGGACCCGGTTTTTCCAGGAGAAAAGAGAGAAGAGATAAAGCATAATATTTATTGCACTTCTCGTGCCATTTTCACAACCGAGACACGTAAAAAGAGAAAAACGCCCGTTTGACAAGACTTTCCGGGAGATTGCAGGTGAATTTCTCTCTACGACAAGGGCCCTCTTTGCCACAAATACGTACAATTTTTTCAACTTCCTGCCATATATAAGTACAAATCCAATCTAAGGAAAAATCGTTCATTGTTCTGGCGAAACAATTCTGTACAATTTTTTTTACACCTTCTATATTTCAGCTCAAAGTCTAATTTAAAAACACAATGCAAGCCCTTTTTTTTACGTCATTTTACCTTGAATAAGCACATCCCTGCAGCGTACCTGCAAAAAAGATGCATTCCTCTGCAGGGCACTGTCCGAAACATCTTTCAAACTCCGCCAGCCACCTCTCCGGCATAACCAACCTCCCCTTCCGTTTCCAGCAACACCACCCGATTCCACCCCTGCAGTCCACCATCATTCTCAGCAAGCACACAGAGTACCGGATGATGCAGCGTATATTCGTCGCAAAGGATATGACTCAGTTGAGGTGAAATCCTTACAAAGAATGCCTTGCGGAAGAAACGGCCCCGCTCCCGACGGTTATAGAGCCCGTCGATCTCTTCCGCTGCGCTCCGCTGACAGAAATTGCGGGTCTCGACAGGGGATTCTCCCGTTTCAGCAAGACATTCCGGCAAAAAGCGGTGTCCGCAACGCAGCCAGTCAAAAAGCAGCAGTTCGCGCAGCAGCGCTTCATCTGCCCGTCCGGCAAAGAGTTGCAACAGCTTTTCGCACATGAGTTCGTGGGTAGCAGCAAGGGAGAAGAAGCCCTCTTTCCTGCAGATCTCCAGCAACCGCTCGAAAAAGAGGTAGATATCTTCTCCCGTCCGCCTCAGCCAGCCCCACAGGGCACTGAAACAGCGATTGTTCATGAATTTCTCCACCAGTTCAGAATACCAGTAGAGACTGGCGAGTTCCGCCGCCGGCAGCCAGCGGGTGCGGAGGACCGCATAGGGGGTCTCCGCCGTACAGACCATGCCATATTCCAACGCCCGCCGAGCCATTTCGGTATCCGGCAGCACCTTGAGCAGTCCCATTTGTATATAGTGACCACCCATGGCAAAAACGTCACGAAAAGAACAGGCAAAACTCTCCCGCGTACTGAAGGGCAACCCGAGAATAAGATCAAGATGGAGATGAATCCGGCCGATTGCTGACAACCGGGAGATATTTTCCTCCACCGCCTTCCCTGCCGTTATACGATGAACCGCATCGAGTACCTGCGGGTCGGTGGACTGGATCCCGATCTCAAACTGGAAACGCCCCACCGGCACATCTTCCAGAAAGGTAAACATTTCTTCGGTAAAACGATCCGGTGCCATCTCAAAGTGGAAGCAGGTCTCTCCCCCCTCTTCTTTCAGAAAGCGCCAGATTCCCATTACCCGCTCAGGAATATCATTGAAGGTTCGGTCAATAAAGCGGATAATTCTCGGCTGATGCCGCAGGATGGCACGCAGCTCCTCCTTCACCCGCTCCAGATCCTTGTGATACACACTGGTTTCGACAGAAGAGAGGCAATAAGAACAGCGAAAGGGACAGCCTTTAGAGCTCTCATAATAGACGTGACGGTTGGCCAGCGGAGCATCATCGCCGACAAAATCCTCATCACGATAGGGAAAGGCGAAGTCGCGCTCGGTCATCTTGAAAAAAGAGACCTCATATCGCTCTTCCAGTGTTCCTTCAACAAGTCCGGAGAAAAAGGTGTCGGGCAAAGCTTCCACTTCTCCCTTGACGACAGTGAGCCGTATGCCGGGAAGGTTACCCCCCACCACCTCAGCCTGAGGACCGCCAACCACAAGAAGCGTCTGCGGCAGCATTCGGCGCAGATCGATAATCAGCCGCTCAACCCGGTCGCTGTTCCAGATCACCGCTGAAAAGAGTATTGCCGCCGGTTCTCCTGAGGCGAGACGCAGCAGGGTCTCGAAATGGTTGTCGTTGATGGTAAACTGACAGAGCTCAAGGTCGAGTTGCGGGGCGCGTCGTTCCAGCTCTCCACGCAGATAGAAAATGGCCAGACAGGAGTGAGTATAACGACCATTGATACCAACCAGTTTGATTGTTTTATTCTTCATTGCGCTCGACCCCGATCAGAGAAATTTCCTTGACTGCCTTTATGCTTCTCACTACCTTGTTGCTCACTTTGCTGTTTCCATTAATATTTTAGATTTTTTTTTGACTCCCAACCGGGAAACACCATGCAGAAGACACTGATAATCCTGTTTTCAACCCTTTTCTTATTACTTCTATCAGGAGAAAGCGCAATGACCAAAGAGACCCTCAAAGACGGACTCTACGCCAGATTCGACACCTCCCGGGGCGAGATTCTGTGCAAACTCGAATTTGAAAAAACCCCCCTCACCGTTGCCAACTTTGTCGGCCTCGCTGAAGGCACCAAAGACCTCGGTGGCGGCAAGGCTTCCGGCAGCCGTTTCTACGACGGACTCACCTTCCATCGGGTAATCCCTGATTTTATGATCCAGGGAGGCTGCCCCCTCGGCACCGGTACCGGTGGCCCGGGCTACACCTTCCCCGATGAGTTTGACTCCAGCCTCAAACACGATAAACCCGGCATCCTCTCCATGGCCAACGCCGGGCCCGGCACCAATGGCAGCCAGTTCTTTATTACTCACGTTCCCACTCCGTGGCTGGACGGAAAACATACCATCTTCGGCCATGTGGTTGAAGGTATGGATGTAGTCAACAAAATCGCTCAGGGTGACCGCATCAACACCATAGAAATTATCCGTGCTGGCAGCAAGGCCAAAGCCTTTAAAAGCGATCAGGCCGCCTTTGATACCCTGCTCAATAATATTGACAAAGACAAGCTCAAGCGGGAGAAAGAGGCTCAGGAAAAAGAGCTTGACCTGATAAATCAGAAATGGCCCGATCATCACTTCACTAAAACTGGTCTCAAATATGTGGTGAAAAAAGAAGGTGAAGGCCCGTCCCCGAAAAAAGGCGACCTCATCAAGGTACACTACACCGGACGTCTGCTCGACGGAACCAAGTTCGACAGCTCCGTTGACCGCGGCGAGCCAATTGAATTCAAAGTGGATACCGGACAGGTTATCCCGGGGTGGGATCAGGCTTTGATTCACATGAAAAAAGGCGAGGAGCGTGTTCTCATCATCCCGCCCGACCTTGGTTATGGACCACAGGGCCGCGGACCTATTCCGCCCAACGCCTGGATGGTTTTTGATGTGGAGTTGATTGACTTCAAATAAGCATCCACAAGGTATTACAATGCACAAGAAAGCGGATTCCGGCATCAAGCTCGAATCCGCTTTCTTGTGCCATACAGCATCGCGTTCTTTTTTTTAAGAC
>JBFHIO010000257.1:0-3542 GCA_041596435.1 Desulforhopalus sp.
GGAGGGCGAGGATATTTCTGCCAATTTCTATAGCAATACCAGTAAATTCTGCTTCATCCGCACTTTCATCAATGACAGGTTTTATCATTGGTTTTATCTTCCTGTAATTACTCACAAAGAAGTCCTCAGGGATTTTTTCAAGGCCACCGGAGAATTTGAAGCTGACCTCATCAACCTTAACGGTAGTCGGCTGTTGTTCTTCTTCGTTAATCAGGCTTGAGATGTGGTTGAAGGTGAAAGCCATAGTGCTGACAATATTGCCCCGAGTAGTCCGTGAATCTTCGCTCGTAAGCTTTATTTCATTGATATGAAAGGTACTTTTAGATTTCTCTGGATTGGAGATATTGATGTCATTAAGTTGAAACGCAGCGTTGCTTTTGCTGTAAATCCTCAGGGCGGAGTCTATAATGCGGAAAAAAGTCTCTCCGTTCGAGGCAATATCATCAATATTATTTGCTGCAATACTCTCTTGAAAACTTGAGATGCAGTTTACATACTCTTTGATAAGGCTGCGCAGCGTCAGTGCCTCGCGACCTTCGCCTGAAGACGATATACTTGCAGCTCCGATGGTGAAGAGGGGGATATCTTTTCCAGAAATGGTGAAGCTTTTGGCATTCCCGTTCGTTTTATAGTTCCAGTCAGGACCGTCTGTGTCGAGGACACTCTTGAATTTTATGCTGCTCATTTCGGCACTGTAGCCAAATTCGCCGCTGTTATCCTCCTTTGGACCGAAAAAGACAGTGGGAGATTTTATTTTATAAAGGGTGGTCGTGAAGGCGTTAAGATCCTCATCCCATACGCCCTCAATGGTTGAAGCTGTGCTGGTTATTTTCAGCAATTGTCTGCCTTCAGAGGTCAGGGGAATGGAGGGGGGAAGAATGAGACTGCAGAAGAGTTTATCTTTTGCGGTGATCTCAACTTTAAAGATAAAAGGGGCGTCAATAGAGATCGCTTCCCCGCTTTGCGTTTTTATTCCGACCTTACCGAGATTGACAGAAAAGGTGTTGTCGTAGTTTCCGTCATCAGAGGATGTGTATTCCGGGACGATTTGCTGTCTTTCTTTTGTTGTCAGCTGTATCCAGGGAGTGATGGTATAGTTTGGATCAATCTGCAGCACGTTGTCTGCGATTACTTTGTTGTCGCTGACACCTGAAAAGGCAGAGGTCATGGTGAGCATTCTGCTGACCATGTTGCGGATGCGGGCTTCCTCCGGGCTGGCGGAAATTACAGCCGGCTGAGCTTCTTTAGTTGCGGGAATTCCCTGAACCTTTGGAACTGAGGTTAGAGGCTCTACCGGGGGAACAACGGCGGTGGCTTTAATTGCCAGAGGTGCAGCTGGAGCAGGTCCCTCCATCGGGGTGGTAAAAGTTAAATCTGTTGGAGAATTCGGTATGGATGGGGGGGTTGCAGCAGTGACATCAGGTACAGCCGGGGCTGCCACTTCCGCTGCTGCTGGCATGACAGGGGCAACAACCTTCTGTACTGCCGGTTCAGCAATGGTTGCGGTTTTGCCTTCTTTTTCAGCAATACGCTGAGATATTGTCTCCAGGCGGGGGTTTGCCTTTAATTTTAAGCTCTGCTGATATTTTTCCAGAGCTCCGGCGAGATCGCCTTTCAGCTGCAGTTTAGTCCCTTCAAGTTGCAGCTGACGTGCCATTAAAGCATCCGCACTGGTATCAACGGCAAGGCCTGCACTGGCTCCACAGAGGATGCTTCCGGCAGTGAAAGCAGTGGCGAAAAGGAGGGTTTTGGCACCGGATTTATAACTTTTTTTCATGATTTTCCCTGTAAATTTAAGAAATAAAGGCGGGCTTGAATACACCGCCGCTGCTTTAACGCAGTCACATCTCGTTTACTTCAAGGTTCCCTTTAAACACTCATTGTTGCTGAAAGAGAGGCAAGGGTTTCAGTTTTCTTTTCAAGATCATTTACGGCTTTTTTCAGGTCAGCGATGCGGTTGTCCAGCGCTCTGCTCTGCTCTGGAGATTCTCCGGGTTTGATCTGCTGTACCACGGTCTGCTGTTCTTTCAGTTCATATTTTGCTTTATCAAGTTGTTGTTGTGCTGTTTTGAGTGTTTTTTCCACCTTCTGCTGCTGAGCGAACATCTGGGCTCTGGTAGCTGTTTTCTTTTTATAGTCTTTCTTCAACACCTTACTTCTGGCTTTTAGACTGTTTATTTCCGCTGCCAGCTTTTCATTATAGGCCCGGGTTTCCTGATTTGTTTTGCTTGCGCTCGCAATGCAGGCGTCCAGCCAGTCTTCCTGTGAGGCAAATTTCTCTTTCTGGTTGGCAACATGGTTGCCATAGATATAACCTGCACCTGCGCCTACAACGGCCCCGATGGCCGCACCGAGCAGGGTGGAGGTACTGTCTTTACCTATGAGCTGGCCGAGAAGGCCGCCTGCTGCGGCACCTCCTGCAGCGCCGACACCCGCTCCCTGGGCACGTGTAGTATCAGAATCGTTCATTCCTGCACAGCCGGAAAGCAGCAATGTTGAACTCAAAAGAACACAACAAATTTTTTTCATGGGTAAACCTCCTTCTCAGGTTTCTTTTCTTCTTGTGGGAACATTGAGTAATCGCCCCTCTCCCTTGTTACAGTCAAAAAATCCTCGAGTATGCAGGGCTGATGAGTTTTATTCTGTTATTTCGTAAGATCTGTTTTCCATTTTTCCGGGGCAGCCCGCTGGTCTCTGCGATAGGTCTCAGCATGTGTTGCTATGACGGGTAAAAGCAGGAGTTGCTCCTGTGCGTTCTCTTTTGTCAGATACTCTTCACGTTCTGCAAAGGCCTTTTTCACTGCCAGACTTTCCAGTTTGACGAGTTGACGCATGGTGGTGGAATAGCCCTTCATCCCTGAATCTATGTTTTTTTCTACTTCCTGAATTCTAACTTTATACATTCCTATTTTACTGGAATTCCCCATTTTTTGCGCCTGTGCAAGTAAATCAACGTAAAGTTTGAGGTTACGCAGACTCTGACGGCGAATCATCAGGGCCCGTTCGTCAGCAATGAGCACCCAGGCTGCCGCCGAATCGGCCTCTGCCTTTGCCCTGATCTGCCGGGTTTTCATGATGGATCCCTCAATGAAGGCAACCTCCCGCAGCATCTCTTCTCCGGTGTCGCCCATGGCGGTGAGCTGTTTCTTCAGCCGGTTGATGTGAGTTCCGGCATCGTCAAACTCCACCCCCTCCTGCACGTCGGTGGGGGCTATAGAGACAGCGGCCGGCATTGTGGCTCCAGTGGTCTTACGATACTGCTCCCAGGCACTTTCCATTTCTTTGGCCACGGATCGCTCTGGATAAATGATAGTGGAGAGAACGACGCGAAACCCCATGGTCTGCTGGTGGTTGGGAACCATGGAGCCAGTCTTTTCGTTCCAATGGTAGAAAGGCTGTTCACTCCGTGCCGAAGAGCGCAGGTGTTTACGGGCTGTGAGGTAGTGGCCGCCACGGGCGACGAAGCCGCCGATGCGCCCCTGATAATATTCCACCCGGTAAAGGCTCATGGTCATTTCGCTGACGTTGCCGAGCATGTCATA
>JBFHIO010000258.1:0-3536 GCA_041596435.1 Desulforhopalus sp.
ACAACGGATGTTTTTACAATGAGATTAGGGTCCCCTAGCTCAAAAGGGCCGGGAGCATGTGCTCTCCGGCCCTTTCTTATCTGCCTGGCGGTGAAGCGGGGCGTTACGACCCGCTGCAGAAACCTTAAGGTTCCCTCAATACTTGCTGTCCGCATAGGCCAGCCAGCCGCCAGCCCCTACGAGCTCACGGTCAAAGCTGTTCAGTTCAAAGGAAAATTCTTTCTTGTCACTTGCCGTCTCGGCCAGAAGCAGGCTTTTCTCAAGGTCAATGGAGATGGTCATGTCGCCTTTCATGGCAAAGAGCTGATCAATCTCTTCAGGCTTCAATTCTACGGCGAGGATGCCGCAGTTGAACATGTTCTGACGGAAGATTCTGGCAAAGCTTGAAGCGACAATAACGTCTTTGTCATTTACCTCAAAGGCCCATACTGCATGCTCACGGGAGCTGCCGCAGCCGAAGTTTTCCCGGGCCACTACAACCTTCGCCTTCTTCATTGCCTCACTTTCATGATCAAAGGGCTTGCCGTCCACCAGCAAATCTTCAAGAAGATGGGGGCGCAGTGCAATTTTTGTGATCTCCGTGAGGTATTTCGCGGGGATGATCTCGTCGGTATTGATATCGTTTCTGTCCAGCAAAATGGCCGGACCGCCGAATTGTCTCATGGTATTCCTCTCTCTTAGATTTCGCGGGGATCGGTGATAACGCCTTTCACGGCTGTGGCAGCCGCTGTCCATGGGCTCATAAGGTGAACCATGCCACCTTTACCCATACGCCCGTTGAAGTTTCGGTTGGTGGTGGAGGCACATACCTCACCTTCGGCCAATACACCATCGCTCATGCCAAGGCAGGCACCGCAGGTGGGATTAAGAACGCAGAACCCGGCATCCATGAAAATGGCGATCAGGCCTTCTTTCAGCGCCATGGTATAGGTGAGCGGGGTTGCAGGGGTAACGATGGCGCGAACGCCTTCGGCAATCTTTTTCCCCTTCAGAATTTCGGCGGCGGCACGAAGGTCTTCGATGCGGCCGTTGGTGCAGGAGCCTATATAGATCTGATCAACTTTTGTTCCTGCCATCTCAGTAACGGTTTTCACCTGATCCGGCTTGTAGCCATAGGTGACCACCGGGGTAAGGTTGGCAACGTTAATTTTGATGACCTTCGCGTATTCCGCGTCGGCGTCGCTGCACCAGCGCTGGAAATCTTCAACGGCGGCATCAATGGTTGCATAGTCACCCTGGATGAAGGGCCAGAGGTATTCTGCAGTGGTGCGGTCCGGCTGACAGATACCACAGGTTCCGCCTGCTTCGACTGCCATGTTGCAGAGGGTCATGCGCTCGGCCATGCTCATCTTGTCGACGGTGGGGCCGGAAAACTCGATCACCCGGTCGGTGGCTCCGTTAACGGTGAGCTCTTTAATGATGCTGAGGATGACGTCCTTTGCGGCAACCCGTGTTCCAAGTTCGCCTTCAACCTCGATTTTTATGGTTTTCGGGGCGCGGAAAGAACAGACACCCTTGTAAATTCCAACTTCGAGATCAGTGGTGCCGATACCGGCAGCGAAGGCTCCGAAGGCACCGTGGGTGCAGGTATGGGAGTCGCCCATGATGACGGTGTAACCGGGGCGGATAAAACCTTTTTCGGGGAAGAGTGCATGGCAGACGCCGTTGGCGCCAACATCAAAAAAGTCTTTAATTTTGTGCCGTTTTGCCCACTCACGCATGATTTTGCCCTGCATGGCGGTTTTGGAGTCTTTGGCGGGGGTGACATGGTCGATAACTGCCTTGATCTTCGTCGGATCAAAAACCTTGTCCATGCCTTTTTCCACCAGGTCCATGATGGCGATGGGGGTTGTGCTCTCGTGACACAAGACCACATCAAGGTCGAGCACCATGTTTTCTGCGGAAACCTGCTCCCGCAGATGCGCATCGAAAATCTTTTCTGCTATGGTTTTTCCCATTGAACTGCTCCTTTCTGAGATTGAATGGTGAAAGTCAGTGCTTCCTGAAATTCTATCGATAAAGGTGACCTGGAATAATCTTGTATTTTGTTTATCTTCGAGGTCCAGAAGAAAATTTACCGCAGGCACACCTTTGATCACGGAGTCTGGCGCTTACCTGGAGTCTCGCGCTTGCCTGGAGCCTGGTGCAGACCTGCGATGATAAATTTTTGACTGTTACAAAGAAGACGGGCGATTATTCAATGCCCCCTTATATCTATAAAGGGTACTGTTACCGCCCGCTATACTATTAGCAAAAAAGCGTTGCGTAAATCATTATTTCGGCAATACTGTGTTGCATAAACTGCAACGTAACGCCGGAATGTCCTTCCGGCATCCTGGTAAATTTTATGGATCATGCTTCCCTTAGACTTTTTTTGCAACTCGCTGATGCCCTCCATTTCGGGGCAACCAGCCGGATGTGTAATATCAGTCCCTCTGCCTTGAGCAGACAGATTCAACGACTCGAAGAGGTTGTGGGCCATCGTTTGTTTGACCGTGACCACCGCACCGTTCGGCTTACCGACGCCGGTAAGGTTTTTCGCCGCTATGCCCGTTCTGAACTGGAACTGTGGCGCGGCTTTGCAGAAGAACTCGAACGAGAGGAGACGGTCCTCCATGGAGAGATCTCCATCTATTGCTCTGTGACGGCGAGCCTGAGCATGCTTCCCGATGCCCTTGCTGCTTTTCGCGCCGCCGCCCCGGTGGTGCGTATTCGCCTGCAGACCGGGGACGCAGGCAGTGCCATAGAGAAGGTTATGGCGGGGGATGTGGATTTCGGGGTCTCGGCACTGCCTGCGAGTGTTCCGGAGGGGCTGGTTTTCCATCACCTCGCGGAGGTGAAACTGGTTTTTGTTGTGCCAAAAGCGACCTGGCAGTTTTCTGAAGAGGTCGCCTCTGGTGATCCGCTTCCCTGGGAAAAGATTCCGCTGATACTCGGACAGAGCGGGGTGGCTCGAGAGAGGGTGGACGAATGGCTTCGGCGGCAGGGTATTCAGCCTGATATCTACGCCCGGGTGGCAGGAAATGAAGGCATTCTGTCGATGGTGGCGCTGGGCTGTGGTGCCGGTGTGGTGCCGGAGCCGGTGCTTACGGAGAGTAGTTTGAAACAGGATCTGCTGCGGCTGGAGGTGGCAAATCCCCCCGAACCGTATCAGGTGGGCGTCTGTGCCAGGGAATCCAGAATAAAAAATCGACTGCAGGGGGCTTTTTGGGCGGCCCTGCAGGGGACAGTGAAATAAAGGGGACCTTAACATGGTCAATGTTCCCTGAAATTGGGTGAAGAGTTATGCAACTGAAACTGAAAAACCTGCAGGAGACACAACTCCTCGGTAGAATTCTCGGAGAGCTGGCGGTGGCTGGGGACATTATTTGTCTCGAAGGAGACCTCGGGGCGGGCAAGACGACCCTCACCCAGGCCCTCGCCCTCGGTCTCGGTGTGGAAGAAGACAACTATGTGACCAGTCCCTCCTTTGCCATTCTTCAGGAATACGAGGGGCGGGCCCCACTGTACCATTTCGATTTCTACCGCCTCGGAGA
>JBFHIO010000259.1:0-3530 GCA_041596435.1 Desulforhopalus sp.
AGCCCGAAGATCCCGGAAGAGTTACGGCGTTATGCGGAGAAAATGGGGGTAGATGTCAAGGCACTGCACGAAGAGAAAATCACCCGCCCGTGGCTTTACAGCAGCACGCCATCACAAAGTGTCGTCCTCGGTACAGCCCTTGGGAAATGGACGGTAAGAAAGCAGCTCCAGTAATTTACTTCCAGCCCGGCATGCTCTATAGTCTGTTTGTCATAAAAAGATTTCCCTTCTTTTGGAGAGCCATGAGTAAAAGTACACCAAATCCCCCGACCCGGCGGCGCAATCTGGCGTTCAAGCTGCGTCCCCTTCTGCGCTGGGTCACCAGACTGCGCAGTACGCCGCACGCCATCGCCGGCGGACTCGCTCTGGGAATATTTGTTTCCCTCACCCCCACGGTGGGCATTCAATTCTTCATCGTAGTCATTGTTGCTTCGATACTGAACCTGAACCGTGCCGCAGCCATTATCCCTATCTGGATCACCAACCCGGTGACCATTGCCCCGATCTACACCTTCAACTACTGGGTTGGCCTGCAGTTTGTAGACGGCCCGCCAGTCAAACAGGTGTCAGAGCTCTTTCTGGAGATCAGCAAGAGCATGGCAAAGATGCAGTTCTGGGAGATCAAGGAGCAGTTTAAGGTTATCCTCCACACCGGCAAAGAGGTTATCCTGCCACTCACCGTGGGCAGCGTTCTGGTGGGACTGATCTGCGGAGCCATCACCTGGAGTCTCTCCCTCTATCTGCTGAAATTTCTCAATACCCGCCGACGACGAAGACATATTCTCTACTGAGCTGATTTCTCACCTGGTTTTCTCCTGCTCACCCCCGCACCACGAAGATTACTCCGCCCGCCGCTCTGCGGAACCACTTCAATCTGCGTGGGAATTCGCTCCTTCAGTGCGGCCACATGAGAGATTACTCCGATCAGTTTGCCGTCCTTCTGCAATCCGCCGAGAACATCCAGTGCCATCTCCAGGGTTTCATCGTCAAGGGTTCCAAATCCTTCGTCAAGAAAGAGAGAATCCACCTGCACCATGCGGCTGGCCATCTTTGACAGACCGAGGGCAAGTGCCAGGCTGACAAGAAAGCTCTCGCCGCCGGAAAGGTTGTCGATGGGACGAATTTCTCCCGCCTGATCATTATCGCGCACGTTGAGTTTCAGCGGAAAGTTCCGATCGCGCTCCAGCAGGTAGCGATCCGTCATCCTGATCAGCTGCCGACTGGCATGGGCGACCATCAACTCGAAGGTGAGCCCCTGGGCGAAATTGCGGTACTTCTTGCCGTCACTCGAACCAATCAGCCCGTGGAGCCGCTGCCAGACCGCCAGCTGCTGTCGCTGCTTCTCCACCACCCCCTGACGGGTGACGATACTCTCCCGTGCCGCACGATCAACCTCGAGCCGTTGGCGCAAAGCGGCCGCAGCATCCCGCTCTGCTGCCTCCTGCTCTTCAAGCCCCTTCAACAAGGGTGCAAGCTCTTCCGCCTCCAGAGAAGTTAAATTCCGCGCCTTCTCCTCCTCAAGTCTGGCACTGCGATCCCCGCGCAGGGCGGCAAGCCTCTCTTCACGCTTCTCCAGCTCCCGCTCCACCGAGGTAAGTTCTGCCAGTTCCTCCACGCGGAGACGTGCGGCGGAAAAGGCAGCTTCATCGGCAAAATCTGCAGCTGCAAGGGCAACAGCAAAGGCGCTCTCAAGAGCGGCCAGCTCAGGGGCGCGCTGCTCAAGCTGCCGAATGAGAGTGGCCAGAGAAGATGTCACCCCCTGAAGTTCGGCACGAAAATCCTCCACCCTGCCACGAGCCTTTTTTTCGTCTGCAGCGGCCTGCTCCACCCTTTGTCGCAGCCGTTTCTCCTCCAGCTCAACGTCTCTGTCCCCAAACAACTCTGCACGTTTTTGAGACTCTTTTGCAAAACGTATCTGCAGATCTGTTAACTCCTTTCGCCGAACTGCCAGCACTTCTTCTCCGCTTTCTATACGGACAAGAATCCCTGCTTTTTTCTCCATCAGATCAGCCTGCTGTTTCTCGACGACCTCTCCCCGCTCCTCCAGCTCCTGCCAGTGCCGGCAGCGCTCACTGAGCAGATGCTGAAGATTCTCCTCCTCATCATTAATACCGAAAGGTTCAAGCAGACTTTTCAATTCTCTGCGTATCTGCTGCAGACGCCCCTGCAGTTTCTCCGCGCGAACTCGCCGTTCCCGCCCCTGCTTCTCCGCAGTATCACGTTCCAGACGTGCCACTGCAAGCTGTTGATTCACCCCGGCACCGGCGGCCAGCAACCGCTTCTCCTCATCAGCCATTCGGCGATGCTCTACCTCCATCTTTTCGAAACGGAGAATCACGTTATTCAACGTTGCGAGCCGTTTTTCTTCACCATTCGGCAGCGGTGTCTTTTCCGCAAAAGGATGGTCCAGCGCGCCACAGAGCGGGCAGGGCACGCCGTCGATCAACCGGCGGCGTTCAGCCTCAAGGTCCGCAATATGTCCCAGAAGCCCGACGGTGCGTTCGAGATCGCCGCGTTCGCGACGGACCTCCATGATATCCCGTCCATTAAGCAGTTGTTTTTGTTCCTCCGCCGCAGAAGTCAATTCCCGCTGCAGGCGCGTCACTGCTTCGCTCTCAGCCGTACCCTTCTTCTCAAGAGCAGTTACCTTCTCACTCAGCTGTTGCCAGACTCCCCGCGCTGCCGCAATTTCTTTCTCCTCCGCGTTGAGTTCCACAATGGTGTCTGCAATGGTGTCCACCTTCACCTTTACAGCCGGGAGCTGTCCCTCCAGCTTTGCATCCTGTGCATTTGCCTTCATCCACCGCAGGCGCTCTTCGTTTTTCTGGCGAAGGAGCTCAATCTGCCGTTCAAGCGCTTTTAACTCCCGCTGATTCTTCTCTTGCAGCTTTTCCCCAACTAAAACCATCCCGGCCGCCGCCTCTATGGCATCCTTACGCCCGGCCAGAGCAGCATCAAGAAGGCGAACATCTTTCAGCCGCGGCCTCTCTGCCTCCTCCGCTTCCTCCGCCTGTACAACAGCCTTTTCCTTTTCCGTCAACACCTGCCGGGCCGCCTGCACCTTCTCCTCAAGGAGGGGCAGTTTTTGCTGACACTCCAGCCGTGTCTTCTCATCCTCAGCCCTGCGGCGCCGGGCCGCCGTCAACCCGGCATACTCTGCATCCAGCTGTGCTGCCCGCTTTCCAAGGGACAGCCGCTCAGCCTGCAGGGAGAATTCCTTCCGGTCTACGGCAAGCCGCCCGGCCTCCCGGTCAATCCCTGCAAGCTCTACCTCCAGAGCAGCTATTGCCCTGCGCCAGAGCAACGCGCGGCCAGTCTGCCCAATCCGGGAGGCAATCACCAGCACCCGCCTCCTCATCCCCTGCAGACTTTCCTCAAGGGAGGCGACCTCTTCCCTCTCCAGGACTTGAATACCGCTGATCTCTCCCTCCATTCGGGTCAACTGCTCCTGTTCAAGGCGGGTGCGCTCATGTACCCGGCGGGAGATCTCACTGTAGATACCAGTGCCGGTTATCTCCTCCAGCACCGCG
>JBFHIO010000260.1:0-3515 GCA_041596435.1 Desulforhopalus sp.
ATTACAGCCTTTTCTTAGGAAAAGTCCAGGGTTTATTTCCTTCCCTGCTTTTGCTATATTGGCAGTTCAATCCTTTACAGCACCACTCCTTTCAGCATGGGGAAATCATGACGGCAGAAAAGGAACACATTCATAATAAGTTTGAAGTTTCCGGCGGCTATGTAGAAAAGATCGATCAGCTTGCCAGTCGGCTGCTTGAGCTGGATCTCGAACTCAATTCCAACATCCCCACCACACTCTGGATCAGCGACCTGCATGGTGAAGGAGATCGCTTCAAATCGATTCTCCGCGGACGCTTTGGCATGCTCTATCAGACCTGCCGAGAGGCGTTGCCCGGCACCTTCAGCATGGAAAAGATCCAATATCTCACCCGCATCATCCGTAAGCAGCAATATCTGAAGGACGATGAAATCAAGATGGATATACAGGATATTATCCTCTGTCTTGTGGAGGTGTTGAGATATAAGATGACCAATATTCGTCCCAACAACGGCAGTAACTTCAAGCCGGAATTTCGCGATGTTATTTCCCGCCTGCTCTCCGGGCTGCCTGTGCCGGACCCAATTTTTGAAGAGCCGATTGTCTCTCGACGGCTGATTTCACATCTCTCTTTCGCTATCCGCCAGATCCTTCTCGACCGTATTCAGGTCCTTGGGGACGTCTTCGACCGGGGCGATCAGCCTGATAAGATTCTGCGTATTCTCTCATCACCCTCCTACCGCAATGGTGTTGATTACGTCTTCGGCAATCATGATATTTTGTGGATGGGGGGCGCTGCAGGCTGCGCCTCGCTGGCCGTTGAGGCCATGCGTATCACCTATCGCTATGATCATTTTATCTTTCTTAAACGGATGGGGTTTGATACTGCCCGTCTCGAGAAATTTGCCATTGAGACCTACCCTGTCGACAAAATCACTGGTAATTTCAAGGCCAGGACAGATAAGGGACGCGCACTTGAGAAGGCATTGACGGTGATTCAGCTCAAGCTGGAAGAGCAGACCATCAACGATTTTCCTCAGTATGAGATGAAGTCCCGGCTGTGGCTCGACCGTCTCGCCAAAATGCTGAAGAATAAAGAACCGGGACTCAACGATACTTTTTTCCCCACCGTTGACCTTGAGAACCCCTCACAACTGACCAGTGAGGAAGCTGCGATTGTCAAGGATCTCGTGAAGCAGTTCACCACCAACCGTAAACTCAAACGGCTGTTGCAGTTTCTCTTTGAGCGCGGGAAAACCTATCATATTCAAAACAACTTTCTTAATATCCATGCCCTTGTTCCCTCCACTGCGGACGGTGAATTTGAGGAGTTTCTCGGTCGTCGGGGCAAGCAGCTTCTAAACCATATACAGGACGTTATCTACCGTGTTGGCCAGAACTACATTCACGGTCGTAAACAGAAACCGGAGGATCAGACACTCTTCTTCTACCTCTGGTGCGGGCCTAAATCACCTTTTTTTGGCAAAGAGGCGATGAAGACCTTTGAACGTTATTTTCTGCTTGATAAAAAACTCCATGAGGAACGAACTCTCTACTGGCATAAAAACATGAACACCGAGGCGTTTAAGAAGAAACTGCTGGATGAGTTCGGTGTGAAACGGGTTATTTATGGTCACACGCCTGTCAACTATGCCAAAGGGGCGCACATGGCAAGCAGGGACGGTGTTTCAATCAATATCGACGGTGGTTTCGCCTCGGCTTACTATAATCGTGGCCACAGTCTTGTTCACACCCCATTCCAGCTCTATGGCATTATTTTACCGACGCCACAGGAGATTATGGAGGCGGAACGACGGCTGGAGTCTGCACCACTTGATATTGAGTTGATTGATGAATTCCCACAGGCGATGAAGATCCGCGACACAATCGCCGGGAAAAAAATTCAGGCCGAACGGGATGCCATTCTCGCCGAGCTGCAGGCCATGGCAAGTGACAGTGCCGCAACGGAATTACATGGCGTTTAAAAGAACTGACATCATGGAATTTATCACAACCGATAACCGTAACCAGAGCCAATCATGAATACCAACTACGGAATGGAGATAGTCAGGGCGACGGAGATTGCGGCGCTCACCGCTGCACGGATGCAGGGGCTTGGAAACCACACTGACATTCTCAACCGTGCCCGTTCCTCCCTGATCAAAGTTCTCAATCGCATGCCCATTGATGGTACTATCGTCAATGACCGTTTCACTCCGCGTTCAGAGATCGTGCAGTTTCCTGCGAAAATAGGTCAGGGTGGTGAAAAATTCGACCTCATGGCCATTCCTCTTGAGGCCTATCGTTCTGCTGCTGATGGGAAAAATAACGCCTCCGCCTTCGCTGTAATAGCTGAAAACGAGACCATTCAGTCTGTGCCCAACCTCAATATGTACAAGATCGTCGTTGGTGCCGAGGTTGGTGAAGTGATCGATATCAATCAGGCACCCGTGGTAAATGTTAAACGAGTAGCGCGGGCTCTGAAAAAATATACTGAGAACGTCACCGTCTGCATCCTCAACCAGGCGCGGCATAACAAGCTCATCCACGAAGTACGAGAGTGCGGGGCCCGTATCAAACTCATCGATGATGGTGAAATCTCCGGCTGCCTCTCGGCAATCACTGGAGAAAAGGCGGACATTTATATCGGTTATGGCTTCGCGCCGGAGGCGGTTATGGTCGCTGCAGGCATCTCCTGTCTTGGCGGCTATTTTGAAGGAAAAATATTCTACGAAAATGACCGTGACCGGGCTGAGGCTCGCCGCCACGGTATCACTGATTTTGAGAAGACCTTTCATACCGAAGATCTTATTAAAAGTCATAAAGTGGCGTTTGCCGCCACCGGCGTTTCCGACGGCGAATTTTTGGAAGGCGTCCGCTTTACCTCCAACGGTGCAGAGACCAGCAGTTTTGTTGCCCGTGGAGAAACACATACCTATCGTCAGTTGCGCACCACTCACTTCTTCGATTACAAACCGGTATTCTAAACGGTTATGGCCGAATCGGACACAAGCCCGCAGGGGCAGAACGCCCCTGACATCAGCAACGGTGATACTGTTGACCTGCACATCAAGGCGATGGATGACGATACTATTCCCGAAGATGTTCTCTCACCGTACAGCCGTTTCAATCCCAATCGCCCCCCCTTCTACGCAGAACGCCGCCACAATCCACAAACTGTCTTTCAGACTGACCTGCCAGATTTTTCCGCCAGCCAGGCACCTTCCACCCACTGGTCGGTAGCGTGGTCAGACCTGATGATGACGATGTTCGTCCTCTTTTTCACCCTCTACGTTACCAGAATAGACCACCCTCAAAACCTTGTAGACAAAACGCCGGAATCTGTAGCCAGCGCGGCAGCATCTGCGCAGGGAACAAAAAAAACAGTGGTAGTTACCCTGCCGGTAACCCGCATCATCCGCACTTCACCGGGGAGTGTAACAGAACAGGAAAAAGACGAAGACGCCTCGCGAATGCTCAACCCGCAGGCGAAAGAGAATGTCCGTCACCCTCTGATGGCTCCGCTTAACACTGCC
>JBFHIO010000261.1:0-3514 GCA_041596435.1 Desulforhopalus sp.
AGTAAAATCAGGGATATCGATTTCTTGTCCGCTGCCGAGCGTCAGAAACTGGTCCACGATTTCAACGAAACCGACGCAGACTGGGAGGTGGAAACCACTCTGCATCAGTGCATCGCCGATATAACACGCCGTTTCCCCGGCCACACAGCGGTTGTCCACCGAGGTGAAAGACTCACCTATGCAGAACTCGATGCTCGCTCCAACAGTATGGCTCGGACACTCATGGACTTCGGAGCGGGACCGGGGAGGGTGGTTGGCCTGCTGGCGGATCGGTCCATCGAGATCATCATTGCCCAGCTTGCCATCCTCAAGAGCGGCAGCGCTTTCATGCCCATTGATGCCGAATACCCGGACTCCCGCGTCCAGTTCATGCTTGAAGATATTGCGGCTCCGCTCATTCTCACCCAGACCCGTTTCATTGAGGAAAAGAATTTCGGAGATGCTCTGGTTGTTAATATGGACGACCCGGCCATCTATAACTCTGACGATTCGCCGGTAGCAAACCGTAACACTCCTCACGACCTGTGTGTGGCCATCTATACCTCCGGCTCAACCGGGAAACCTAAAGGCGTTCTCCAGGAACACCGGGCCATCTGCAATACCATCAACGCAACCATCAAAGACCATGGCATCACTCCGGATGACAAGGTGGCCAAGCACGCCAGCTTCTCCTTTGACGCCAGTCTGCTGGAGGTTTTCCTTGCCCTCATGAGCGGTGCGGAGCTGCATATTATTCCGGAGGAAATTCGTCTCTCCCTCAGCCATCTCAATGACTACTATGAGCAGCACGGCGTGACCTGGGCGTTCTTAACCACTCAGCTTGGCGAGCAGTTCATGGATTTTATGGACAATAAATCCCTGCACACACTGGCCATCGGCGGTGAGAAGATGCGTATTTACACACCGAGGGACTACCGATTTCTCAACCTGTACGGTCCCACCGAATGCGCCATCTATACTACCCAGTACACCGTTACGGGACTCATGGATAACATCCCGATTGGCAGGCCCCTCCCTAATTCCCGCATGTATATCCTGGATAGTTGCGGTCATCCGCAGGCTCCGGGTTATGGAGGAGAGCTGTGCATCGGCGGTCCGGGAGTGGCTCGCGGCTATCATAATCGTGAGGACAAGACTACGGAATGCTTCGTGTCTGACCCGTTTTATCCCGGTGAGACCATGTACCGTACCGGCGACCTCGCCTGCTGGACGCCTGATGGTGATATCCTTCACCTGGGTCGTATGGACCGCCAGGTGAAACTGCGCGGCTTTCGCATCGAGCTGGGCGAGATCGAGAACGCCATGCTTTCTATTAACGGCGTTACAGAGGCAGCCGTCGGCGATTTCAAAGACAACGCCGGACACGTTTACCTGTGCGGCTATATCTGCGGTGATGCAGAACCTGAAGCTGTAACGAGGGGACTGGATGGCAAGGTGCCGCCGTTCATGATACCGGCACACATGATGCACCTGGATGCCATGCCCATTAACCCCAGTGGCAAGATTGACCGCAAGAAGCTGCCGGAGCCGAGGGCGTCACAGGAGAAAAAGCAGGAGTATGTTGCCCCGGAAACTGAGCTGGAACAAAGCTTGTGCGACGTCTGGGGCAAAGTCCTGGGCCAGGACAGGACCAGTGTAGAGGCAAACTTTTTCAACAGTGGTGGAGATTCCCTGCAGGCGGTGGCACTTCAGATCACTGTTGAAAAGGAGCTGGATTACCAGATTGAGCTTGCTACGATTTTCGAATGCCCCACCCCGCGACTGATGGCCGCGCGGGTTCTGAGCGGCAACATTTCCGGAGAAACCATTCTTCCCGCTGCACCGGCAGAGGCCTATCCCGCCACTGTGTCCCAGCAGCAGTTGTACCTTCTGAGTCAAATGAAGGGCATCGGCACCGCATACAATATACCGCTGTGTATTGCCTTTGAAGGTCCTCTTGACCACAAGCGTCTCTCCACAGCACTGCTGGCGCTGCTTGATCGAAACGAGGCTCTGCGCACATCTTTTGTGATCAAGGACGGCAGGTGTATGCAGCGTATCGCCGAAAGCTCCTATATGAAACTTGATTTCAGCCAGACGGACAGTGACGATCCGGCCGAGTTTGCCTCAGGCTTTTCCCGGCCCTTTGACCTCGCAAGGTCACCACTGATGCATGCCAGACTTGTGGCTCACACAGACGGGCGTCACTGGCTGCTGCTCGATTTCCACCACATCGTCTTCGACGGAGTATCCACTGGTATCTACCTGCGGGAATTGTTTGCTCTCTACAAGGGCGAAACACTGGAACCTCTGCCCATTCAGCAAAAAGACGTCGCTGCCTGGGAAGCAGACCGTGTGGAAGAGATAACAGCCAGGCATGAGCCTTTCTGGCACCAGCTTTTTGATGCCCCTCCGGAGTCTGAGTTGCCGACGGATTTTATCCGGCCTGGCCATCAGGATTTTGCGGGTGCCAATTACCGTCACCATCTTGACGCTGAAACCACAACTGCGCTGCGGCAGCTGGCCAGAGATCGAGGAACAACCCTGCACCAGATTTTCATGGCCTCCATCGGCATCCTGGCCGGACGCTGGTCGGACAGCGAGGATATCTGCATCGGCACCAGTATGAGCGGGCGTGACCGCGCGGGTACCGCAGGTATTATCGGCATGTTTGTGCGAACTCTGCCTACGCGTATCCGTCCCGAGGGGAAGAAGAGTTTTGCCTGCCTGCTTGAGGAGACAAGGGAACAGCTGCTGGCTATTCATGAACACGGAGAGTATCCAATCTCAAGTCTGTACGAGCATCTCGGTGCGAACCGTGGACCGGGGCGGCATCCTCTGTTTGATATCAACTTTGTCATGCGCAACATCGGTGCGAACCACCATTTCGAGCTCAAGGACCTGAAGGCCGAGGTCGGCACTCTGGGTTCAGGTACGGCTAAATTCGACATATCCATCGCTGTGGAGGAAGACGATCATGGCCTCGTGCTGGAGCTGGACTATCGCACTTCTCTCTATCGGCGCGAGAGCATTGCCCGCCTGACCGGCCACCTCTGTTCCATCCTCGCTACTGTTGCTGACAATCCCGATGTTGAGGTTGATGCCATCAAAGTGCTTGGCCCCGAGGAACGCATGGCTTTGCTTCATCAGTTCAACCCGAAACCGACACCATCGCCGCAATGGGCGACGGTATGTCAGGCGATCGACGAACAGGCTCAAAAGCAACCGGATCACATCGCTGTAAGGGCTGAGAACGGCAGTCTGACCTACGGTGAACTGGTCAGACTTGCGAATCGCACTGCCCGTGGCATATCGAGAGCCGGAGGTTCCAGAGACAGCATCGTTGCCGTAGTGGCGGATCGATCCACATGGCCGGTGGTCGGCATGCTGGCTGCCCTGAAAGCGGGGGCTGCCTACGTGGGCCTCGATACTCACTACCCGCCTGATCGGGTGGCGTTTATCCTCGAAGACACCGGCGCTCCCTGTGTCGTGGGAACCAAAGCCCAGCTCGCCGCCATTGATTTTGGCTGTGACA
>JBFHIO010000262.1:0-3511 GCA_041596435.1 Desulforhopalus sp.
ACACCCACACTGCGGAACAGCTCACTGCTGCCAGCAGCCGCTACCTTCTCTCACGCGCAATATCTTCAGAAATTGAGCTTTTTACCCAGGCAGAAAACCTCGAAAAAAAGCAGCTCGTAGAGTCAAAAAGAGAACCATAACTCATACCAATTGTATCGCTTGACACAATCTCTTCGTCAGTATAGCCAAAGGACTCATCGGAAGCCTTTTTCATTGCTTCATTAAGACCTTCGACAGTTACAGTTTCGGTCTCATCCTTTAAAGTAGCATCAAGAATAGTGATGGACCCCGAAGCAACAGGGACACGTTGTGCTGATCCGATCAGCTTGCCGGCAAGTTCAGGAATAACAAGACCGATTGCCTTTGCAGCACCAGTTGAATTAGGCACAATGTTAATTGCGCCTGCTCTTGCACGACGGAAATCGCCTTTGCGGTGCGGGCCATCAATAATCATTTGATCACCCGTATACGCATGAATCGTCGTCATGAACCCTGTTCTCAGCTCACGATAATCATTCAATGCTTTTGCCATGGGAGCAAGGCAGTTGGTTGTGCATGATGCACCAGAAACAATGAAATCATCTTTTGTCAGTATCTGATGATTTACGCCATACACAATGGTTGGCAGGTCACTGCCGGCAGGAGCTGAGATAAGAACTCTCTTTGCACCTGCATCAAGATGCGCCTGACTTCCCGCCTTTGAGCAGAAAAATCCGGTACATTCTAAAACGATATCAATCCCCTCGCTGCCCCAGGGAAGGTTCTTCGGATCAGGATCTTTGTAAACTCTGATTTTTTTACCGTCAATGCTGAGAGAGTTCTCATCACTCTCGACAGTATGTCCTGAAAAAGAACCCTGCACACTGTCATACTTCAGAAGATGGGCAAGCATTTTGGGCTCAGAGAGATCGTTAATTGCAACCACTTCAAAACGATCATCTCCAACTATTTTTCGGAATGCAAGTCTTCCTATTCTCCCGAAACCATTAATGGCGACCTTGAGCATAATATTTCCTCCAATTTAAACATTTAGTAGGGGGAACATCGAATAACCAGTATGTCGTTCATCTTCTTCGTTACAGTCAAACATGAACGACACACACGGTTTTCCAAGGCACCCTTATATAGAAAATCCCCGGGAACACCTGTCCTTCAAAAACAAATCATGGGGACCTTCGTTACACCACTTCGCTGAGTTGAACTTTTCCTAACAACTCCTGAACCTGTTCAAGGGTTCCCACCGTTGTCCCGCTCTGGCTCGCAGTTGCGGCACCGCAGGCGATCCCTTTACACAGGGCATCCTGCATACTGCCCCCCTGACTCAGGCCCCACACCATCCCGGCGACCATGGAGTCACCGGCACCAATGGGATTGCGCTCAACTATTTTCGGGCTGGACGCAAGCCATGCCTGACCATCACTCACCAGCATGGCACCCTTTTTCCCCATGGATATGACAACATTTTCGGGACCAGTTTTCTGAATCGCAGCACCTGCTGCGGCGATCTCAGCGGGGGTACCAACGGGAAGCCCGGTCATTTCGTGGGCCTCCTCGTCGTTGGGCTTTACCAGTTTTGGTCCTGCACCACAGCTCTGTTCTAACGCCTCCCCGCTGGTATCGAGGAAGACCCTGCCCCCGGCTGACTGGATAATATGTATCATCTCAGTGTAGCAGTCCTTCGGCACTCCCGGGGGAAGACTGCCTGCCAGAACCCACCAGTCTCCGGGCTGCACACGTTCGCGGATCTTATATGCCAGTTGAGCAAGATCGGCCTCGGTAATGGTGGGGCCCGGCTCGTTAACCTTCACGTACCTGTCGTTTTCATTGCTGACAATGGAAACATTCGTGCGGGTTTCGCCCTCCACCCAGATAAACTCGGTATCAATTTCCAGGGCCTCCAGCATATCCTGGAGCAATTCTCCACTCTTTCCCGCCGCAAAACCAAGTGCAACGCTCGGAGTACCAAGTGACTTCAGCATACGAGCCACATTGAAGCCTTTTCCACCGCAATCAACCCGCCATTCTGAAGCCCGGAGAACAGTATTAAATACAATATCAGCAACTGTTAACTCCCGGTCAACTGCAGGATTCAACGTCACAGTAAATATCATTTTCAGCCCTTCCAGTATTTTTCAAACAGCACTTTTTCTGCCTCTACGGTCCACATATTGCCAGGTCCAAGTTTTGCTGCAATCTCGGGCTCCGTTTTGTGTAAATCATCGAGTCCAATAAGTGGCAGATCGGGAAACTCGGGAAAAATAATAACTTTTCCGGCAAAGCTGCCATCGATTACAGCCTTGATCCCCTCTTTAGCAACCTTCATCCCGCCAATAGCACCCACGCTCCGTCCGGGAGACAAGGCTCCTTTGGAGGCCTGATCCATCACCTTGAACTGGTCATCGAGACTCAATCCGGAAGTGCCTGTATACTGCGCATTGGCCAGATAAACGGTGCTCATATCAAGATCGGCCATTGTTCCATTGGGCACCCCTGCAAAAAAGACCAGCATGCCGTCTTTGTTCAGCAGCGTGGCCGCCTCCGTCATCACCGCAGCAATGGGAACACTCACCACAACATCGTCAGCTCCCTGACCGCCTGTAATATCCATGACAAACTCATGGATCGACTTGTCATTCGTCTGAGGATTAAAGGTGAACAGTTCGCAGTTATTACTTTTGGCCAGAGGTCCAAAGCGCTCCACTATGGCAGCAAGCCGCATATCGCTGACCTCTGTGGCAATAACTTTGCCTGGTCCATCCGGAAGTTCAATGGCCCGCTGAACATGCATCTGCCCCATTGGGCCACCGGCACCAACAAATACCGTTGTGCCACCCTTCTTCAGTTCACAGCGGTTTCTTTTTTCACCGTAAGCCCCACTGATGTCCGGCCCCTGGCAGCCAATAAAGGCGATATAGTCATAGTGAAGACGTCCGGCATCGGTATTGACCAGGCCATCGAGAGGAGTCTCCCCCACCATATTGAGAGTGCCTCTGCGCTTAATGTGTCTGGCCACAACACTCACTGTCTCAGCGGAGCGGGGATCGAGCATGACGATGTCGTCAAAACCGGCACCATCTGTAAGTTCTTGAGAAAGTGCCTCGTACTGATCAGGGGTGAGGTTATCGCGCACAATAACCTCAGCGGATGCCTTTTGGGCGAGATCAGCAACAGATGCCGGGGCATCAGAGAGAATTATGGTTGCAGGCGCCTGAAGACCGGCTGAAAATGTATATTCACGCTCGTCACCGGGCCTGCCGATAATCCACATAACACCGCCATCCATGGGCTCCAGACGTCGTCTCTGGGTGTAGGCTGCCAGGACACAACCCCAGGGTTCAAGGAGGGAGGCTTCGGCATATCCCATCTCTGTACCTATGGGAAGCAGACATGCCCCATCGTCGGTTTCGAGCATCTCTGAACCCATCAGATGATACTGGGTAAGGCCGCCGGGGATGGTGTAACCGTAGGCGGTACTCTTGCCGTCCTGGTAAATATCAGGCTGCACCGCCAG
>JBFHIO010000263.1:0-3492 GCA_041596435.1 Desulforhopalus sp.
CTGCGGTAAATTTTCTCCTGAGGCTCGAATATGAACAAGGGTACCTTGATTATTCAAGGTACCCTTAAGACTCAGGAAGCGGGTTGCCGGCAGGCAGACTCGGTATGCGAATAAACGTGAAGGGCGATCCGGCAGCCTCCGGGAGGGCTGTTTAAAGTCGAGCAATTCTCAACTGCAGATTCTCTTACCAGCGAGTTGTCGTTATCTTGAGGGTACCAGTGCTGTTATGCCCTCAGCCCCTTGAGGCGGCAAAAGGGTGATCTCTCACTGCAAAGAGGCAGGAAACGATTGTCAAATTGTTGATTTCGATACATCAGCCCTGTCTTTGAGGGAGAAGAAACGGGATCATCAGGCAGCCTGTGTGCAGTATGCCTGCGACACAGTTCCTGAAGCAGAGAGACCTGTTGACCGACAGTGACCGATTTCGTAAGGAAGCATCTCAGCGGCGGCGTGTGAGCGCCATCCGCTGAGCCGGTTGTGGGCGCTTTTACTTGACTGTTTTGAGGGCTAGCTCTGGGAAGTTTTCGCGGAACTTCCTTTCGCTCTCCTGAATCAGTTTTTGGCCTTTAGCAATTTCGCGACCGCCGGCCTCAATATCATCTTGTCCCCTCTTGAGATCGCGCTTTGCGGATTTCACTCGCTTTTCTCCATCCTGAACACGCTTTTTTCCTGAGGAGACCATGTTTGTGCCTTTTTCCCAGTCTTTGGCAAGCTGGTGTTTAAGATCCACCTTCGCTTGCATTTCAGTTGCGTGCCCCCTCATGTGATCTGCTGTAGTCGGCGTGCTTGTGCAGCCTGATAGCACCAACAGATACGCACTGATAACGGAATAGAACACTACATTTGACGTTCGCATAACGATTACTCCTTTTATTCCAAGTGGTTGAATAAGACATATTGGTGCCTGGTCGTCCGTTGAGCTTGAAAAGCTAAGAACCAGGTATACTCCTCATGGAGTGCATTCGCCTTCGAATACAAGATATCGATTTTGGACAAGGCCAACTCTTTATCCTCAGAGGTAAGAACTCTGCTCCGATATCAATCATGGCTGTGGTAAATTCCCTTCTGTGCCTCGAATATGAACGAAATACAAGCTGTTTCAAGGGACCCTGATGACGTAAAAAAATACGAGGAAACGTGTAAATTGATAGAAGATTTAGTTTTTCAATATGGATATCCGGGTCTTTTTATCGTTAGCTTTTTAGCAGCAACATTACTCCCTCTAGGTTCTGAAATTTTCGTAGCAGCGATGGTTCTTTCTGGCTGCAATCCATGGATCATCTTTGCGACAGCCACGACAGGAAATACCCTTGGTGCTACGGTAAATTACTATGTTGGCAGGTACGGAGCGAATTTTATATTTTCACGTTACATTACAGTGGATTCTGAGAAACGACAAAATATTGAAAGTATGTACCAGAAATGGGGCGCTCCTGTTTTATTCTTTGCATGGGTTCCGGTAGTGGGAGATCCCTTAACGGTGGTGGCAGGAGGCTTTAACCTTAATTTGTATATTTTTACTTTTTGGGTGATTTCAGGAAAAGCCTTTCGATATGCTCTCGTCATTATGACTGCTGAAAATTTCTTATGATATGACAGAGTCATAATAGGGGAAAATTGAATAACCATTCTTTTGCCCATCGCTGGATTTAAGGAATAAATGCAACCTGTTTTCCCGTGGTGTCAACCCTTTGAAGGTTTTTCTGGTGTCAAATTCAACAACAGGACTCCGTTGCCTTTTGTCGTCTTCCTCGCAAATTTTATCCTGTGCCCTGGATACGAACGAAATACAAATTCCCTTAAGGTTCCCGCATCATGGGATTATGGCAGAAGCTCAATCTGTCAGGAAGCATTCGAGGCCGGTTCCTCCCTGTCTTCAGCAGGAGTCCCATATTTTTGGCTTTTTTTAAGGAAAAATTGTTAACATAAAGGGTATGTTAGACGGTTATTTTCAAGTATGCCCGTGCGTATCCGGGGAAGGCTCTGCGGAGTCTTTTTCCGCTTCTATAAAAAATCTGCGTTCTCCCTAAACGGTCCATGAAAAAAATTATCCCCATTTTCCTTCTTCTGGCAATTATTGTAACGCTTTACTTCATTCGCAAAAGCGATGAGCCGAACCTCGAGGTTCAGACCACAATTTATGGGAATGTGGATATCCGTGAAGTCAACCTTGCTTTCCGCCGGGCCGGTCGCCTCGAAAAAGTCTACAGGGAAGAGGGTGACAACGTAAAGGCGGGCGAGCTGGTGGCCGAACTTGATGATATCACGTTCCGCAATGCCCTCAGTACCGCCAGTGCCGAGGTTGATCTTGCCAACGCCAAACTGGAGGAGCTGCTGGCCGGTTACCGCGATCAGCAGATCGATGCCGCTCGTGCCGAGGTGAAACGCGCTGAAGCTGCGGTCGCCAATGCAGACAGCTCTTTTAATCGGCAGAAGAAATTAATATCTTCCGGTGCGACGAGTGCACTGAATTACGACAGCGCGAAGGCTTCAAAAGATGAGGCTCGCGCCTCCCTTGCCGCCGCCCGCGCGCAACTCTCCATGCTGGAAGAGGGAATTCGCAGTCAAACCATCGAAACGGCCCGTGCGCAGGTGAAAGTGGCGGAGACGCAGCGGGATTCTGCTGAGACCGCGTTCAAAGATGTCAAACTGTATGCCAGCGCCGACGGGGTGGTTGATGCGCGTATTTTTGAGCCTGGCGCCATGGTCAACAGCAGTACGCCGGTGTTGAGTATCGCCCTGCGAGATCCTCTTTATCTGCGTGCCTATGTCAGCGAACCCACCCTTGGGAGTATTAAGCAGGGGCAGAAGGTTACGTTTAAGACAGATACCTCTCCTGAAATGTACCATGGCCATATCGGCTTTATCTCCGGTGTTGCCGAGTTTACCCCCAAAACCGTTGAGACGACCCAGCTGCGCAGTGATCTGGTCTACAGGGTGCGGATTGTTGTCAATGATGCCGACAAAGAACTCAACCAGGGGCAGCCGGTGACCATTGCATTGCAACCGGCGGAGAGTCCGGATGACAAGTGAAACGGTTGTTGAGCTGAGTGACGTAACCAAAAGTTTCGGCTCGGTTCAGGCGGTTGCCGGGGTCTCTGCGATCATTCCCACCGGCAGGCTCATTGGTCTGGTTGGCCCGGATGGTGCGGGGAAAACAACCCTGATGCGGATAATGGCCGGGCTCATGCTGCCCACCTCCGGTCGTGCTGTGGTGGTGGGGCACGATTCCGCAGGTGATAACGAAAGTCTGGCCGATGAAATTGGTTATATGCCGCAGCAGTTTGGCCTCTATGAGGATCTCACCGTACAGGAGAATCTTCAGCTCTATGCCGATTTGAGGGGTGTTGCGAGGAAGAAGCAGCCGGATACCTTTGCGGCGCTGCTGCGACTTACCCGCCTGGCAAAATTCACCGGCCGCCTCGCCGGCCGCCTCTCCGGAGGGATGAAGCAGAAGCTCGGACTGGCCTGCGCGCTTATGGCACGTCCCAG
>JBFHIO010000264.1:0-3489 GCA_041596435.1 Desulforhopalus sp.
CTCATGTCATCACCTGTTTTATCGGCTATGCGGCCTTCGCCATGGCCGCCACCTTCGGTTTGCTCTACCTCCTGCGCAGCAGAGGTATTCTCGTCGGCAGGCTTCCAGAACTCAACATTCTGGATGAGCTGAATCACAAGACGATGGTTTTCGGCTTCATCTGGCTTACTGCCGGGATTATCTCTGGTTCAGTCTGGGCAAACTCCGCCTGGGGGACGTACTGGAGCTGGGACAGTAAAGAGGTCTGGTCACTGATCACATGGTTCTTCTATGCCATCGTTCTCCATGCCAGATTTACCCGCGGATGGAGCGGAATGAAGATTGCGACTCTTTCTATGGCTGGACTTGCCGTAGTCATGTTTACTTACTTTGGCGTCAACTTCTGGCTCTCCGGTCTGGACAGTTATGGTGCCAGCTGAGGGCTTTTTTCAGCAGAAATTTTTGTTATAACAGGTGGTTGATATTGCAGGCGAGAGACGAAAAAGAGAAAAACAAAGAGTCCGCCTGCGCAAAGGAACCAGACATCGTTACGTCAAACGCTGCTGATCTGCAAGTCACGATTTCCGGATAACGGACCACCTGGACTTGCGGGGTTGGATGTCATGCAGAAAAGGACCCTCAGAGAAGAATTCAGCCAGACTTGATACACTGAAAGGGGCTGGTTACAGCAAGAGAGAACAAAAAAGCGGTCATGAGAAATTCTCATGACCGCTTTTTCTGTGTAAATATATCAGGTCGAATCAATCTTCAGCAATATGCAGAGCAACGATATTCCCGCTTCACGCCGGGGTCTTTTATTTTTGGAATTTCGAGATATCGCCAACCAGAAGAATTAAATCTCCGATAGCTGTAAGCAGGTTGAGTCGGTTAGTCCGCACAGCCTCATCCTCTGCCATGACCATGACAACATCAAAGAAGCGGTCTACAGGTTCCTTCATAATCAGCATTGCCTTCAGGGCAGTAGTGTAATCCCTGACTGCAACATGTTTTTTCATCTCAACGGCGGCTTTCTCGTAGAAAGAATAAAGTTCCTTCTCTTCTTTCTCCGCCAGGAGTTCTGTATTCACATCGCTGCTGCTGTTTTTCCCGATAATATTGCGGATACGTTTGTAGGATGCTGAAAGAACAGCAAACGACTCATCACTGCGAATTGCCGAGAGTGCATCCATCCGTTCACGACAGTCAACGATATCGTCAAATGCTACGGAAGCAGCGGCCTCAACGGCTTCAGCATTACTGCCCTCTTTCACTGCATCATTGATAAAGCGATCGCGGATAAAAGCCGTTGTTTTCCCGATCGTTTTAGAAGAGGCATCAACCTTATCTCCATAGAGAGAAAGCGCCTTGGCGATTATCTCCTCAAGTGAAAGCCGATATCCCTTCTCGTTAATGATACGGATAACCGCAAGAGACTGCCGGCGCAGAGCAAAGGGATCGGCGCTGCCGGTGGGAATCTGACCAATGCCAAAGCAGCCGGCAATGGTGTCAAACCGGTCAGCAAGACCAAGGATTGCCCCCGTATCCGAAGAGGGGATGTCCGCCCCGGCACGTTTTGGCATATAATGTTCACGAATGGCAAGGGCAACACCGGCGGGTTCTCCGTCATGTTCGGCATAATCAGCCCCCATTACTCCCTGAAGAGACGGGAATTCTCCAACCATGTCAGAGAGCAGGTCTGCCTTGCAGAGCTCAGCAGCCCTGCAGCAATCAGCGACCAGGGCTGGATTGATTTTTCCAGCGAGGAGCCGGGCTAATTTTACCAGCCGATTTTTCTTTTCCAGCATGGTACCCAGTTTCGCCTGAAAAATAATTCCAGAGAGCTGATCAATGTGATCGGCAAGCTTTGATTCCCGGTCACTGTCATAGAAGAACAACGCATCTT
Source organism: Desulforhopalus sp. (assembly GCA_041596435.1). GTDB lineage: Bacteria > Desulfobacterota > Desulfobulbia > Desulfobulbales > Desulfocapsaceae > Desulforhopalus. The sequence goes on from JBFHIO010000264.1 coordinate 1,883, forward strand.
CCAACCGCGCCCGGAGCACCCGCTGATGTCCCTTACGGGTCACATCAACATTGTTTACACGAGTGTTATTTACCGCCACGAAGCCAGGCAGAAGCCCCCCTTTCTCATCCACAACAGGGAAATATTTCTGGTTTACCCGCATTGAGGTAATCAAAACATCGGGAACAAGTCGCAGGAATTTTTTATCAAAGGTCCCACACACTCCTGACGGAGTCTCCACCAGATTCGTTACCGTATCAAGCAGTTCCTCATCAATCTGGACATGTCCATTGGAAAACGCGCTGTTTTCAGCAACAGCCTGTCGAATTTCAGAAAGGACCATTTCCCGCCGTTTTTTCGGGTCGACAACAACGTCTTTTTCCGCAAGCTGACTTTCATAGGTAAGAGCACTGGTCACGGGAAATGAGGTATTGGCAAGAAAACGATGCCCCATGCTGGTATTAGAACTTTCGATCCCTTCATGGTTAAACCTGACGATATTCTCACCAAAAAGAGCAACAATCCACTGCAGAGGCCGGGCAAAGGTAAGATGCTTCGATCCCCAGTGCATTGATTTCGGAAACGAAAGAGCATTTATAAGTGCATCAAGGATATCCGGCAGGAGTTCAATGGTCTCACGCCCTTTCACCGTTCGCTTGAGCATGAGATATTCACCCTTTGCAGTCTCAATGACCTGCAGTTCAGAGGGGTCGACACCTTTCGAACGGGCGAATCCTGCCCCTGCTTTACTGAGATTGCCTTCCGCATCATAAGCCACTTTTTTCGAGGGGCCGAGGAGCTCTTCTTCAATATCAGCCTGCTTTTCGATAAGATTGGTAACAATCATTGCAAGACGGCGCGGGGTGGCCAGAACTCTGATCTCGCCGTGTCCCAGGGCCATTTCCTGTGCCATCCTGCGAAAGCCATTCTCAAGCTGACGGCAGGCTGGAGCAATATATCCAGCAGGAAGTTCTTCGGTACCAATCTCAAAAAGTAAATCAGGCATTGTAAGCTCTCTTCAAATTCCCGTACAGGGGGAAACGGTTAATTTTCTCAGAATTTCAGCCTCTGGCAGACGCAAAGGTTGCACAGGCATCAGAAAGATTGTGAACTGTAACAGTGTGGCTGCGCAACTCCCGTACAGGCTGGAGTTGCGAGCAGATGGCGCGGCAGAGCAATTCGGCCGTCAATTTAGATTCATGAGTGCTCTGCACGGCCTTCGTGGCTTCATTAATACCTGCCTCGGCAAGCGCAATGATATCTTCGAGCCAATAAAAATTACGAAACGCAACGGCAACATCCGCAACGCCCCACCGGCACGAGACAGCGTGTTCCGATCCGAAGGTAAAAGAGATCGGCACCTGGACGGTGAGACAAACATCAGCCTCTTTTTCAAGGGAGCCGTGGAGTGTGCAGTAGTATTTTTTTTGCGGCTGGTCTTCCCCCCCCTCAGCACAGAGAGAAACCACACCAGTGGTAAAATAGGGAAATGTCAGATCAAGATGAGAAGCTTCAGCCCCGAGGTGCTCTTTCATGGCCTTAAGGATTTCGGGAATCCTGCTGGTGTCAAAATCTCCATGATATTTATTGAGCACCTCTACAAACCGGCTCATATGTGTCCCTTTACA
>JBFHIO010000265.1:0-3462 GCA_041596435.1 Desulforhopalus sp.
ACGGCGTGGATGGTGGTCGTCTTCTCCCTGCCGGTATTCGTCGCCTGTGGCGTGCTCTTCCACGCCCCGTGGTTCTACTGGCTGCTGATGCCTGCCTCTGTGCTGCTGGTAAGCAGTACCGCAACCTCCACTGCCGTGCTGTTGTCGATCTGCCTCGTGGCACTCTTTCCGGCGCGGCGGACCAAGGATATCGCCCTCTATCTCAGCCTCTGTTTCGGCCTTTTTCTCTATCTCATCTTCCGCATGATCCGTCCTGAGGATCTGGTCAATCCAGAACAGTTCGCGCAATTTATTGAATATTTCGACGCGATCTCCCGGCCAAGCGGGCCGTGGATTCCGGCGGGCTGGGCAGCAGACATGCTCATTGGCGTACTGCGCCGGGGCAGCGTTGACTGGATCCTCGCAGGCCTGCTCATCACGACTCCGCTGCTGCTCATCTGGCTCGGAGAGTGGGCGATGGACAAACTTTTTGTCATCGGTTTCTCCCGTTCCCAGGAGAGTTTTGGCGGCAACCGGGCCTTCCGCCGTTTTCGCCTGCTGCCCTCTTTCTTTAACAATGACGCCTGGCACGGCGGAATCCTGCGAAATCTTTTCCGTAAGGAGCGGCATCAGTTCACCCGCGATTCTGCGGAGTGGTCACAATTTTTTATGATCGCCGCCCTTGTTGTGGTCTATCTCTACAACTTCAAGGCATTGCCGCTGGACCGCTCGCCGTTCCCCTCAATCTACGTCGCCAACCTTATCTGTTTTGCCAACATCGGCCTCACCGGTTTCATCGCCGCCGCCCTTGCCGCCCGCTTCGCCTACCCCTCCATCGGCGCAGAGAAAGGAGCCTTCTACCTCATCGCCAGTTCACCGCTGGGGATGGGACGCTTCCTCTGGTATAAATATCTCTTCTATGCCCTGCCCTTCTCGGCGCTGACGGCGATCCTGCTTATCGCCTCCAACCACCTGCTGCAGATCAGCGGTTCCCTGTGGTGGATCTCCCTGCTTACCTCAGAGCTGATCGCACTGACAGAAGTGGCGCTGGCCATCGGTTTCGGCGCAATCTTCGCCGATTTCAAAGCAGAGAACCGTGCCGCCTCCATGGGGCCGGGGGCAATCCTCTTTCTCTTTACGGGAGTTTTGTATGAGCTGATAGTACTCGGGCTGGGAATACGCGCGACCTGGCTGATCGTGCGCAGTGAGATGCGTGGGCTGGATATGATGGCCAGCGGCGTACCGGAGGTCGCGATATGGCTTGGCGGCAGCACGCTGGTATCACTCGCGGCAGGACTTTTTATCTGCAGACGCGGAGTGAAGGCATTGCGGGGATGGTAAAAAAAAGGAGACGCAGTCCGGCCACCGCAGGCGGGGAGACCTGATGTCCGGACTGCGCTGCAACTTAACCGCAGATGGCAAAACCACCATCGACGATCAGCACCTGCCCCTGCACCATGGTGGAGAGTCCACTGGAAAGGAATAGGGCCATATCAGCCACATCATCGGGGGTTGTGAGACGTCCCATGGGGGTCTTCTCAAGAGAGACTCCAATAATCTGGTCACGGTTGGGAAAATGTTTGAGGGCGTCGGTATCCACCACTCCGGCAGAGATGGTGTTGACATTGATTCCCTTTGGTCCCAGTTCCACGGCCAGGTGGCGCACCAGCGATTCCAGCGCCGCCTTTGAAGCACCGACCACGGTGTAGTTTTCGATACCGCGAATAGCACCAAGGCTGGAGATTGCCATGATACGTGTTCCTTTGGCCATCAGCGGCATACCCTGCTGCACAAGGGTAAGCAGGGCCCGGGCGTTGGTTTCCATTGCCCAGTCCCAGTGGTGTTCGGTAACCTCCAGAACCGGACGCTGTACGCCGGAGGCAGCATTACTGACAAGGATATCCACCTTGCCAAAACGCTCTTTAATCTCAGCGAACATATTTTCGATACTGGTGGTCTCGGCAACGTTGGCCCGGACCACAAGACACTGACGACCAAGCTTTTCCACCTGCTCCGCCACTGCTTCGGCATCTTTTTTGTGGCGTACATAGTTGACCACGACATCGGCTCCGTTCTCTGCAAGACGCAGCGCCACGGCTTTGCCAATCCCTCTCGAACCACCAGTGATTAAAGCGGTTTTTCCTTTCAGATCAATCATATCAAATCCCTGTCTTGCGGGGTGTAAAGGTCTTGCCCCTTTCATAGAAGGCACCGTGAATAATCTTGTATTTCATTCATATTCAAGGTTCCCAGAAGACTCTTCTGTTCACTGAGCCTGTTTGTACCAACTGCAAAAAAGGCAGTAATTATAACAGAATTCAATTTAATTCCCACCCATGATTAAAAATAAACGCCATTATGCTCTCTTGAAGAGATTCCTTTTCCCTTACTGATGCCGAAATGGCTCCTTAAACAGCCTTCGTCCCATCCCCCGCAGATAGCGCAAGACGCTGAAACGAACCGGATTGAGCTGTGCCGGGGTTGCAAAGTGCGGCAAGAGAAATTCATCCGGCTTTTTCAAAGGAAAATTGAGTTCGGCGACATCCCAACCCGGACACTCCAGTTCTCTCGCAATCTGCCACAGCGGAGAGGCCTCCCGATTCACGTTAAGCAGTGACAACACGGCGCTGTCGAGAGCCACCGGAGAGAGAGATGCTCCCACGACGCCAAGGGGCAGCGGATCGCCATTCATGGGGCCGGAGCGGTGCATGGCAACGATGCCGTCGATGAGGTGGAGCTGGTGGGGGAAAAGAAGGTGTAGATCGAAGATGATACGGGCGAAACGGGCGTGGGCATCATCTCCGCCCAGCTTCATGTGCAGCATGGATTTATGCGTACCTTTCACGACACCGAAGAGATTTTTCAACGCAAGGGTAACATACATCTGCTGATGAGCCTTAATCCGTGGCAGACCAACGAGCATATCACACTCCAGAGCCTCTGCCGCTATCGGCAGCGTCACCCCGCAGGCCAGCCTGGTACGCACGGCATGGCGAAATTCAACGAGTTCAACCTCAAGACCCTGCAGGGCCTCGCTGATGCCGTGGCGATCGCAGACCCGTTGTGCTGAACCAAAGGCAGGAGAATCCCCCAGAAGGACCTGTGCCCCCTGCTCTCGAAGCCAGATCGCCGCGCCCGCGACGAACTCTGCGGCAGTGGAGGCCAGCGCGGGGCCCGTGGTGCTGATGAGATTGGGTTTGAGAAGGACACGGCTGCCGTGCAGATTGGGAAGCACCAGCGGTGCAGTCAGGGCATCAATGGCTGTGGCGATGCGCTCCCTGTCATATTCAGCACAGGGAAGAAAGGAGACGTCGGATGCAGAACAAGACATAAAGGACTCCGGACAGGGAAAAAAGTCATTGATTAAACTCAGGAGTGTACTCAAAAATAATTTTGCGGTCTGCAAAAAGAAAAACCGGGTCCAGAATGGACCCGGTTTTTCCAGGAGAAAAGAGAGAAGAGATAAAGCATAATATTTATTGC
>JBFHIO010000266.1:0-3437 GCA_041596435.1 Desulforhopalus sp.
ATTTCTGGCCAAACCTGCTGGCATCACTCCGGCGAAACAATGTTCCAACTCTTCTGGTAAACGGCCGTATATCACAAAAATCGCTCGAATCCTATAGAAAGCTCGCAATTTTCTTTCTGCCTATGTTCCAGAGTTTCAACCATATGTGCATGCAGACAGAAACAGATAAAGAGAACATGAAAGCGCTTGGAATACCGAGTGTAAAACTCCATACTCTCGGCAATTTGAAATATGATACACCGGCATTAATTTCAGGTTCCAAGTCTGCTCTTTCCCGTTTTTTTCCCGAAAACAGGCTCATACTTGTTGCAGGCTCAACACACGAAGGAGAAGAACAAATACTCTACAGTTGTTATAAATCGATACTCTCCAGCCATCCGCACCTTTATCTCGTCATTGTGCCAAGAAATCCTAAACGTGCCGAGCAGCTTCTCCAGCAGGCAGAATCATTTGGTCTTCACGGCGTAAAACGATCACAGAAACCTGAACATCATGGAGACTTTCTCATCATTGACACTATCGGTGAACTCGTTGAGTGCTACAGGCACGGTTCAATAGCCTTCGTAGGTGGAAGCCTGGTACCAAAAGGAGGACACAATCCTATCGAACCTGCTATTATGCAGCTTCCTGTCATTTTTGGTGCGCATATGGAAGATTTCAATGAAGTTTCTCACGACCTCATCTCTGCCGGTGGGGCAGAAATGGTATCAGATGAAACTCAACTTCGAGCAACTCTTGAAAAACTTATTACTGACAATGAATTACGTATACGAATGGGAATGGCTGCCGAAACCTGCATCAAAGCGCAGCAGGGTGTGATTGCCCGCCATATTGAGTTGATCCATTCACTTCTGTGAAACGTTTCAGCTGTCTGCTCAGCCATCACCTGCTCGCAGTTCTGACTCTGGCCTACATCTTCGGCTTAGCAATTTCCTCCATTGCCATTTTCGAAGCGGATAGAATACTCACCTGCATTGTCATATCAGCCCTATGCCTCATCTTTTGCTATTGGCGCCTGACAAGCGGATATTCTATCCTGACTGCACTCCTCTTATTCCTTCTGACCGGAATCCACATTGGCACTACCAGCAGTCGTTTGCCAGAATCACAGACACACATTTACTCTCTTCTGACACAACCTGCTGATGCAGTTGTTATTGGTCAGCTTGTTTCGATGGTAACATTTGACGGAGATACAAGTCAGGCCCTGATACAACTCGAATCAGTGAAGATGAGCAAGCATCAACCATATATCGCAACCAATGGAAAGTTATTGCTCCGACTAAGCGGACCATGGCCTGCCGATATCATTCCCGGCACCCATCTGGCGATTCGTACTACAATTAAACGCCCGTCACGCTACCTTACACCAGGAACTTTCGATTATCCGACCTACCTTGCGCAAAAAGATATTTGGGTTACGGGATATATCCGATCCACAGCTTTGATTCAACCACTGAAAAGAAGCACAACCCTTAGTGATCAGATTCTCCTCTATCCTGAAAAAATAAGGGGCATAATAGGCAACTTCATCGACAACCGACTTCCAGATACGCTTGGCAGTATTTACCGGGCAATTCTTATAGGAGACCGTTCAAAAATTCCCGATGAAACACTGGAGAACTTTAAAGCAAGCGGTACGATGCATATACTCGCCATTTCAGGTATTCATTTGACCCTCATTGGAACTCTGCTTTTCACATCAATATACTGGTTGCTACGGCGCTCTGAATATCTCACTCTAAAACTTAATGTGAGGAAAACTGCCGGAATTCTCTGCCTTCCTCTGATCTTCAGCTATGCCATGCTGGCCGGCATGAATAGTCCCGTTTTCCGTGCATGCTTAATGAGCTCTACTATAATTCTGGCTTTCTGCACTAATCGACCAAAGACTCTGTCTTCTCTCATTGCTTTGGCCGCGCTGGTAATTCTGGCGCACTCCCCGCAATCCCTCTTCACACCGTCATTTCAACTCAGTTTCGCAGCGTTTACTGCTATTATGCTCACAGCACCGTTCATCAAAGAAAAGCTATCAGAAAAGAGCCATCCTGATGACAACTACCGAAGAAAGGGGCTGCTGAGAATAAAGAAATGGATTCTGGCCTCCCTCGTCGCGGCAAGTGTAGCTGTATTAGGGACTGCTCCGATAGTGCTCTTTTATTTTTATCGCTTCCCTCTTGCCGGACCTTTAGCAAACCTCATTCTCGAACCTTTAATTTGTCTCTGGGCACTTCCCTTTGGGGTAATTGCCCTGCCATTTTTGACTATTCTTCCAGACTTTGCATCTCTTCTCTTTCAGATTGGAGGCATCGGGCTTGCAGTTGCATTGAAAGTTTCAGAGTTATTCCAGGTCATTCCACAAATGACACTCTGGCTCCCCCCACCTAAACCTCTGCTTATTAGCCTGTATTACATAACATTTATATATGCTCTATCAGCACTTACACATTCAAGAATAACTTTCGCAATACGTTCAGTACCGTATCTCATCAGCCTCTGCCTCTTGCTCGTGCCACCATTAAGGTTTGATCACAATACTATAGACTCACCTACTGTATCTATTCTCGATGTAGGACAGGGCAGCGCAACTGTGATGCAGTTTCCAGATGGAACTAATATTCTTATAGATGGCGGTGGTTCCTCGTTTTCAAAAGAATCTGTCGGTGAAAGAATTATCGCCCCCTTTCTCTGGCACCTCGGGATTACCGAACTGAATTCCATAATAATCACCCACCCTGATGCAGATCACTATAACGGTATCCCTTTCCTGATCCGGCACTTCTCGCCCTCTCGTCTATGGACCCACACTCTCGATGGTGGCGACAAACACTACAATAATCTCTTAGCCTTAGCGCAGTCCAAGGGGCTGGAATTAAGAATCCCCCATGCCGGAGATACAATTACAAAGAGTGAGGCATCTATAACCTGCCTGGCTAATGGTTTGGAGGTTCCGGCAACCGCGAATAACAGAAATTCCGGACTGATACTACAGATTCGCATGGGTGATCACAGAATTCTGTTCCCCGGCGATATTGAGAATAATACTGAGGTAAAACTTATTGAGCACAACGTCCCGATTGCAAGCAATATCCTTATCGCTGCACACCATGGCTCAGCAACTTCGAATTCCGTTCCTTTTCTACTGCATGTCAATCCAGAAGCTATACTTGTCTCTTCAGGCCAGTCGCGCAAAGATTACTTTCCTTCTGAGGATCTCAGAAAATACTGCCAGCACCAACAACTACCTCTCCTGGTAACAGCGGAATCCGGCACTATCAAAATAACACAGCGAGGAAACACGACAGAAATATTAGTTCAGGATCTCCATGAAGATAATCCACTACGCCGGACTCCCACACACTGGATTCCGGCACAGAGATAAAAAGCAGGTCAAATAATTAATTTGAACAGGACGTTTAAACTTCGGTAAAATCGGA
>JBFHIO010000267.1:0-3424 GCA_041596435.1 Desulforhopalus sp.
GGGGTGGTGCTACCCGAAGCGACATGATCCTTTCAGACGAACCAATCAACTACCCCGGCGTTCTTCAGCCGGATATTCTTGTCTGTCTCACCCAGTCGGTTTATACCCAGTATGCCGGGATCATCCGTCCTGGCGGACTGCTGCTCACCGACCCCTACTTCGTCAAACAAGCTAAGGACGCAGATGCATACCAGGTCAGTGTTCCCATTTATGAAATGGTGATGGAGAAGATCGGCAAGCCGATTGTCTTTAATATCTCTATGCTCGGAACCCTCTTCGGCATCCGTCCGCTGTTTAACCCGGACAGCCTGATGTCAGTAATCGCCGAACGGGTACCGAAGGGCTTTGTAGAACTCAACGAAAAGGCCTTTACACTCGGACTTGAACTTGGCGAAAAATATCGTCAGGACTTCTGATCACGGTTGTATTGCACAGCGCCCGTCCGAGATTCTCGGACGGGCGTTTTTTTTAGCAAATTCTCCCATTGAAAGAGTGCGTATCACGTGTGTAATATGACAGAATTGTAGAGTCCATACAGAAAGGTAAAAAAAACTCCGCTTTCTCAACCATCTTCAAGAGGACAGCATGACTACATCGCCAGCAGTTTCCACAGTTCCTTTTCTTCCCGGCGCCGAGATTATAAAACGCGCCGCCTGTGCCGGACTTGATCTGCCTCTGCTCTATGAAGCAGTGACAGATATCACCAGTCAGGGAATGTTCACGACACGCAGTGTTAACATGGCTGCCGGAATCCTCCTCAAGGAACTCGGCCTGCCGACCTACTTTTTCCGACACATTCATAAAGATTCCCTCGTGGAACTGCTCAAGGCAATCGCCAGCGATATTCGGATTACCGATCAAAAAGCGATGCTTCGCGGTCAGGTCGCCCCCATTGACTTCAACACGTCCAACAAAACCAGCCTGAGCGTACGCATTGCCACCGCCAAAACCCGTGATTCAATGGAGTTCCTGCTTGAAAAACTGATCTCCGGGCACCGTCGGGAGTATTATTTCAGCCCGGATTCTGACTACTACACCTATATTATCAATCCCGGTACCATCGCCGACTTCCCCGCAGAGAATTTTGAACAAAGCCCCTTCCTTTTCTCCCGCGAAGCAGAAGATGATGTTACTCCTGCGCCAACCCGCAAACGTTATGAAAAATTTCTGGAGAAGCAGGCTGAGAATGCCACTCCGCTGATTCAATTTTTTAACCTGCCGGAAACTGACGAAACCCGGATAATGTTCAAGTCCGACTTCGAGCGACCACAGATTCCCTCACTGCGCAAGATTCTCGCCGACAACAGCTGCTCCCTCGTCCGCGCCTACTGGGAGCCCTACTTCACCACCACCACCGATGCCTCCAGTTCTGTTTGTTCACTTTATACCAGGGGTGAAATGAGTCGGGAGGATGAAGAGGTTATCACCCGCGCCCTGCGCAATTTCCTCTCCCTGCCCATTACCCCCCTCGGCAGGCTGTACCTCAGCGACGACCTCTCTTTTGAAGAGCTGCTCTTTGCCACCAATGCCGTCGAGTTCACCCATCGTTTCATCTTTAAAGAGACGGAAAATGCCACCGACCGCCAGATCCTTGACGAACTGGTAGACAAAGACCACCGCGAGGCCTTTGCCCGACGCATCCATGAGTCCAACCGTTCCACCTACAGTGCAGCTATAATCAATCAGATTGCCAATGAAAATCCAGACCTGCTGCGAGATCTTTTCGGGATCTTCGACCGTCGCTTCAATCCCGCTTCCAGCACCCGTCTGAGCAACACGGAGCTGGTGAAGCTCGAAGCCGATTGGCAGAAAAAAATCGAAACCCGCTTCATCGATCAGGTGATCAGAGCAGACATCTTCCGCTTTATGTTCAAGATGATCACCTGCTGCCTGAAAACCAACTTCTACTGCGAAACGAAGCGCTCTTTTTCTTTCCGCTACAACAACAACATTCTCGATCCGCTGGTTTTTGACAGCTTCGTCTACGGAATTTTTCTCATCAACGGGCACTACAGCTCCGGCACCCATCTCCGCGCTGGTGACATTGCCCGTGGCGGCCTGCGTCTGCTGCGTATTACCCCCTCCAACTACTCCCGTGAGCTTGATGGAGCTCTGCTGCTCAACTACGCCCTTGGTGCCAAGGCTCAGCGTATCAAGCACAAGGATATCTGCGAATCAGGAGCCAAGGGAGTTGTCGTTCCCTACCCGCCTTATGCCCGCTGCAGCATGGACGCCCTGTTTGATTACACCGAAGGGATTCTCGACCTGATGCTTCTGGATGAACGCGAAGTGGTCGACTATTACGGCAAACCAGAGATGATTTTCTTCGGCCCGGACGAAGGGACCGCACCGCTGATGGATCCCATCGCCGAACGTGCGAAAGAACGTGGCTATCAATATTGGCGCACGATGACCACCGGCAAGAGCATTGGCATTCCCCACGACGTCTACGGCCTGCTTGAAGACGGCCGCACCTTTGGTCTCTTCCCCCATGAGAAAAAGGGTACCGAGCTGCAGATTGACGGGAAATCCATCGTCCTCACTAACGATATGGAGGATATTGTCAAAGAGATTGGTGGCAAAGTCAGCACCAGCGGCATGACAACCACATCGGTAATGTCCTCCTTCCGCACTGTCGTCAAATATGGCAAAGCAAAAGAAGAAGCCCTCAACCTTGCCATAACCGGCGGCCCGGACGGTGACCTCGGTTCCAACGAAATTCTTACATATAAGGGAAACATCTGCCTGATCATCGACGGCGGCTCCATCCTTTATGATCCCAGCGGACTCGACCGCAAAGAGCTGCAGAAACTCGCGTTCTTCCGCAGCTCCAGCCCGCGGCTCAACAGTCTCGCTTTTCCAGTAGAAAAATTGAGCGCTGAAGGTTTCATGGTGCCGCTGCGGGGCAAAAACATCACGCTGCCCGACGGCACTCTCGTAGAGGAGGGTGCGGTATTCCATCGCAACTTCCTCACCAGCCCGGACAGCCGTAAATATATCAAGGCTGCAAACATTGAAGCCTTTATCCCCTGTGGCGGCTTCAAGGACACCATCGACCTCGGCAACGTCGCCGCGTTCCTCACAAATTTTGCCGAGCTTCGCTTTATCGTTGAAGGCGCCAACGTCTTTTTCTCCGACGGTGCCCGCCGACATATCCGCTCCGAGTCGAGCATCCTGCACATCAAAGACTCCAGCGCCAACAAGGGAGGCGTCTTCAGCTCCTCTATCGCTGAAGTACTCACCGCCTTCCTCCTCGGTAATGATTACGACAAGATGCTGCTCAACAATAAAGAGAACATGTGGCATCTCGTGCGGGATGTGATGACCCTCGTCGCCCGCTACTCCAGCCAGGAGGCCTCCATGCTCCTCGCTCTCGGGGAGAAAGATCCCACGACTCCGCTCTCTGTCTTCTCAATCAGCTCCA
>JBFHIO010000268.1:0-3423 GCA_041596435.1 Desulforhopalus sp.
GTCTATGGTCGGGGCGGAGTGATTCGAACACTCGACCTCCTGCTCCCAAGGCAGGCGCGCTAACCAGGCTGCGCTACGCCCCGACAATATGTAAAACTATAAACTGCAGAAACAGAAAAAGACCCATGAAATGAGTCTTTTTCCTAAAAGCTGGCTCCTCGGGACGGATTCGAACCGCCGACAAGGTGGTTAACAGCCACCCGCTCTACCAACTGAGCTACCGAGGAACGCAAACTGTGTCGTTCAATGTAGACCGGGAATATATACGGCTCGCAGGGAGCTGTCAACGATTTTTCGAGTCTTCTTTCTTCTTTTTTCTTTCTGCCCTCTTCAGCACGGAAATTTCTCCGAGGAAGGCAAGGATTTTGCGGAAAATTCTTGAGGGATCATCACTGTCCACCAAAACATGACGAGCCTCTGAAACCGTGCAGAATTCCTTTACCTTTGAGTGAAGCCATGCATACAGCTCAAGGGAGCCCTGCGGACACACCACCGGATTATAGTCACTTTGCAGGATAACCACCGGTTGTTCGATTTTTCGGTAGCAACTCCTGATATCTGTGAGCAGCCGCCCCACTTCGGCGATACCTGCCACCGGGTTCCAGTGGTAATTGATCCACGGGTTCCCATGGCTGAACTCCATCATTTCCGTAGAACCGCCTGAACGAACAAAACGATTAAGGAGCTGTTGCCAGGCATCCGGCTCAGGCATGAATTTATTCGAGTAGTCACTCAGTTCAAAGGGCGGGCAAATGGCGAATACCCCTGCAACCCTCTTCACCCTCGAGGCAAGTTCAAGGGCGAGAGATCCTCCCACTCCAGCTCCGCAGACCACCACATCCCGTGCCATGCAGCTGACAATGGCATATCCCGCCTCCACCGCTTCCACCCACTCCTCATAGCGACGGCCCATGAGATCCTGCGCTGAGGTTCCGTGCCCGGGCAGACGCACCACATAGACAGGATAACCGTGCCGCTGGAGAAACTTCGCCAGCCCGGCCATCTCCGCCGGCACCGCGAGATAGCTGTGGATCAGCAGCAGGCCGATACGCTGGACACCAGGCAGGCATTGCGGACAACCATTCAGCGCAACCTCGGACTCAACCCCTCCGCCACTTCGTTTCCGAGCCTCGCGGTAAATTGTTGTCTGTTCCCGGGCCAGTTGCCGGGCCAGCAGAAAGTTCAACACAAAATCGGGCATCGCCGTCACTCTGCGCACGAAGTGCTGCAAAGAAACAAGAGGCTCAACCTCATTGGCCATGATTTCTACGGGATTATCTCGTTTTCCGTGATGCCCACTGAACGGCGAGCTGAGCATCTCCGCTTTTTTATAGAGAGCCCCGTCATGCCGTTCAATTACCCCCTGCTCTTCACAGAGTTTATAAAAATTATACACCCGTTGAAACCGGTCATCGGTAACCAGGTGGAACTGGGATTTGCGAAATGTGTGATGGAGGAAGAGATGTCCCCGCAGTTTGCGCAGCCCGCGCACAAGATAAAGCAGGCGGCGGCGCATCTGATCTTCACTGATCCGCTCCCGGGGAGTAAGGCGCAGGGCAGTCGCGAGCAGGTGATCCGTGTTGACGCAGACGGAGGTGTAGATCTCTTCCATATAGCGCTGGCGAAATTCCTTCGCCACGGTCTTCATCGCCGGGAGATAACTCTCCGCAAGTTGGAAATTGAGGTTCCTGCCCGCGGGCAGATCCAGCAGCCAGCTCTCATCCACATATTCTGAGGCTTTGATCGGTCGTCCGAAACGAATCGTAACGTCCATGCCCGCAAAAAAATCAGAGCTCTCCGCCAAAACCTCTGACATCACCTGCTCCGGCGTTCCCTGCATAAAGCGCTGCATGAGGTTTGATTCTATCCGACGGGCGGCGCGCAGCGGGTAATAGGTAATATTCACCGGAACCACAGAGATGCGTCGATGGCTGATCTCCGCCTCTTTTTCTATGCCGAACTGCCGGAGAAGTCCGGGCAACTGCTCCGGCTCCGTCTCCATCACCCCGCGCAGATAACTGCGAAAAAGTTCCGCCCGCATGGTGAGCACCGCTGCTCCGGTATGCGGTTCGTGTTCACCGTCACTGTCGACGATCGAATACCGCCCCGAGGACATGATCTTCTTGTCGCGCACCATCTGCCCTTCAGGAAAAACAATCCAATCTGCCTCACCGGTGACAAGGGAGCGGATAATCTTCCCGTCACGCTCCGGATCTCCGGTAGAGACAACGCCGACAAGGTCAAAAAAAGTCTTCAGTCCACCTTCAAAAAGTTCACGGGCGGCAAGAGAAAACACAGGATTACCGGAAAGCTGATGCAGCCAGAGGGGAAACAGCAGGGTTTCAAGGCGGGTAAAATGATTCACTGCATAAATGGAGGGCCCGGCAGAGAGGACATTCTCCTTTCCCTCAATTACCACCCTGGTTTTCGCCAGAGCGGAGAGCGTTTTCAGGGCAATGCCGGTTGTGAAATATGCGCTGGAATTCATGTCGTCACCAGTGAAATAACAAGGAAATTAAAGGGAATAGTTTACTCCTCAGGTCTGGGAGCGTCAAGCGGGAGCCCGGTAGAAATCCCCTTAAAATGGATGCAAATCTCCCTGGCTGAAGCACGGTAAAAGCTGTTTTTTGTCACTCCTTTTTTTTTATGCAGGAAATGGTATACTGGTGCGTTTATCTATGCGTATTCGCCTCATTTTACCGGGCCCTCTGAGTGCAGCTGCTCCCCTGTCGTCTCCACAAACACGGCGGAGAAGAAAAATGCTGGCAGGCGCCCTTCATCTCTTCAGGAGACTGTCATGAAATTCAAAGCCCCTGCACTGCTGCTCACCGCAGCGTTGTTTGCCCTTACTCCGGCCGCCAACGCCAACGCCAAGGAGAAAAAGGTTCACTGGAAGCTGGCCACAACCTGGTCCTCCACCCTCGCCCCCATAGCTCATGCAGCCCCCGAGCTGAGCAGACTGGTCAGCGACATGACCGACGGTAATTTTGAGATTCGAGTAGAAGGATCGGAAAAACATAAAGCGCCCCTCGGCATCCTTGATATGGTCAAGGGCGGTCAGTATCAGATGGGCCACACCGCCTCCTACTACTGGAAGGGCAAAGACCCGAGCGCCCCGCTCTTCACCACCACGCCCTTCGGCATGACTGCGGAAGAGCAGTTTGCCTGGATGTGGTTCAATGGCGGCATCGACCTTCAGCAGAAACTCTACAGCAAATTCGGCGTCTACTCCTGGCCTGGCGGCAACACCTCCATCCAGATGGGCGGCTGGTTCAAAAAAGAGATCAAGACGCTGGATGACCTGAAAGGTTTGAAAATGCGGATTCCCGGTCTCGCCGGAGAAGTGTTTGCCAAACTCGGTGTCAACGTCACCAACATTCCCGCCGGAGAGCTCTACACCTCCCTTGACCGCGGCACCATTGA
>JBFHIO010000269.1:0-3423 GCA_041596435.1 Desulforhopalus sp.
CTAATTCGAAATTTTCAGCGAAACACGGCGGTCATATTGCATATACAGGTGCCTTTGCCGGAGCACTTGGCAAATCACTGTTGGGCGGTGGGGCGCAGACAGAAGTCTTTGCACCACGGGTCCTGGCGTTGGCTCAAAAGCTCAAAGCTCAGGGGAAAATGCTCAATTTTGAGCCGCTGTGCTATACACGCTATGTCCTGATTACGCCAAAAGGAAACCCTGCAGGCGTAGAGAGTATTGCAGATTTAAATCGGGATGATGTGAAGCCGGTACTTATTCCTGATGCTTCTCCGCCAGGGGGAAATGCCTCAATGATAATATTGCAAAAGGCCGGTGTGAAGGAAACTGCAGAAAAGAATGCTGTCGTGAAAGGGGACTGTGTACAGACTTCGGTACCTGACATCGTGAGCGGTAAGGGCGATGTTGCCGTTGTTGAATATCGTCTGACGCAGCTGCCGCAGTTTAAAGGAAAGGTCGAGGTGATCGATATCCCTGAGACCTATTATCCACCTGTACCTATCCCTTTTACGATTGGCGTGATGAAGTGGGCAAAAGATAGAGAGTTCGCTGAAGAGTACATTCGCTTTATTCTATCGGACGAAGGTCAATCGTTTTTCACGGCCGCAGGCTTCATTGCAGCACGTTCTGAGTTGGGTGAGCGGTTGACGTTAAAATATGGAGTAAACGATGCTTAATCTTCTCTGGGCTACCAATATAAAACGCAGAGTGACCCAACTCCTTTCCCTTGCTATTTTAGGTGAATGGTCATTTTACGGAATTTTCAGATGTCCTTTTGCTGTACCCTACATCGGTTGTGGCCAATGTCCGGTTGTCCAGTGTCCCGGCCGTTCACTCTGGATGTGGAGCTGGATCGTGATCGGAGCATCGGCCATTGTCTTCGGTCGGGCGTTTTGTGGTTGGGTCTGTCCTGGTGGTTTTGTTGCCGAGATGTTGACCATGGTGACAAAGATACGGGTAGGCGTGCGCGGAAGTGCCGCAAAGATCGCATCCTCCGGTAAATATATCATGCTGGCTATATCGCTCTATTATTTCTTTGTACTCAACAACCCTCGTTGGGCAGTGCCGATCAGGACTGGCGATTTCTTTAACTCTGTCTGGCTGACCTTCGAACATGCAAATATGCTCTGGCTTTATAAGACAGCAGGAATTATCGGCATCTTTTGTATAGGAGGTCTCGTAATTCCACGAGTGTGGTGCAGATTTCTCTGCCCGACCGGGGGATTGCTCGACATTTTTGACAGAATTGCCCTCGTTAAAGTTACAGCGAATGAAAGATGTACAGATTGCGATATATGTAGAAAAGCATGCTCAATGGATACCCGCCCCGCCGAGGTAAACTGTACAAATTGTGGCAGCTGTATTTCACGTTGCCCTGCTGATGCTGTTCATTATTCGAGGTTGCCGAAAAAATCCGGAGGTTCGAGAGAACTGCGAAATTAAGGTAACTCATCTTTGACCATAGCAACTCGAAGAGGATTACGTTCTCTATATCAGCAGCATGCTTCATCCACTTCGCACTGCTTCTCATGCTGGCTTGAAAATAACTTGTAATTTTTACTGATATATACAGTTATCAAATGTGACATTCCTGCCATAAATTGAGCACCTGCAGAGACCGAGAAAGTATGAACGGGATAGGTGTTTTGTAACATGCAGTTGAGGACAATATTTCTCTTAAGGAGGTAAGGATGGTGAGTAGTGTAAGCAGCATGACCAGCACAGTCTCAATGATGCGCAGTAGCGGGATGCAACGGCAACCGCCGCCGCAAGACAAGGATGTCTTCCAGATAGCCGACAGTGATGGCAATGGAGTTGTCTCCGGGACTGAACTTGAAACACTGGTCAAAGGAATTGAGGAAGTTACAGGCAACAGTATAGATCAGGAGACACTTTCGAGTTTTGATGCAGATGGAGACGGAGGTTTAAATGGAGAGGAACTTCTTGGCCTGATGCAGAGTAATGGTTTCTCCGGTCCTGAAATGCTGGAATTTGAAGGAGAGGAGCAAGGCGTACGTCCGCCGCCACCACCACCTTCAAGTGAGCAGGCGCTTTCAGCTTATGCCGAAAATTCGGGCGATGACATGATCGCACAGCTTATGGATATAGTACAGGCTGGGGCTGATGAAATTGAGACTTCAACAATAAATGTGTCATCGTAATCTGATGGTCTTGGAGTTGTCTTAAAAATACCTTTTACATATCGAAGCTTTGAGATGCAAGATGGCTATTCCCGTTCGCTGAGTCTTTTCAAATTATTAAAAAAAGAGCTTCTTCTCTTCCCTGTCATCTCAGAGGAATTGAAACAGATGTTGCTGATTCCTCATCCTGTATTTCTATTCTGTCCTGATAAAAATACCACTGAGGCTGTGGGATGACCCGATCATCGTGAACCACATATCTATATGGGAAATCGCCCAGACTGTGGTGCGTTTTTGTGTTAAAGATAACGGCATTATATATGGATATTATGGTGGATGTGCCAGCTGCTCCAGAGTAATATTCAAGTAAAACAACATCGGCATTTTGCTGTACCGGTATTGTCTTTTCAAAATGTGGCAAGCCACCCGCAGAAAAAATCCGTAGTATTACCGTGTCATCGGTGTCCTGCTGTAAAAAGAACTCGCCATCGTTTTCGATCACAGACCAGTCTTTCGCAACACAGGGAAAGGGTAACACGACGAGCATAAAGATGAAGAGAGTGATGTACTTCATAGAGATATTAAGCCTCCTTGTTGAGATGCCAAAAAGAATAAACCGGATACCGGAGTGAACGGTTGCATCTTAAGCGGGGTGATCAGCACCCACCCGGCCTGGTCTATAAATACAGTCATGGGCTATTCTGGCTGCTTGTCAAGACAGGCTGGGCAAAGCATGGTTGCCGGGCTGATTTTCAAGATGCAGATCGGTATCGTGTTGTTACAAATGAAGCATTCTCCAAAGTTTTCTGCGTCGATCCGTAGTAACGCTGTTTTTAGTCGCTGCAGACGGAGCATTGTCCCAGGATCCTTGTGAAGATGTGATTGATCTTCATCCAGAGTGTCAATCTGTGTAAGGATACATTGTTTTATTTCTGCGCGTTGATGCTTGTTCACTGAGTACTCTTTTAAGAGATCTTAACTTGATGCTCCATTGCCGGCAGCCGCTTTTTGCTGTGTTTCACACGGGATTTATAGATTCAGTAAAATGGAGGTGTATTGGTTTCATAATTTCTCTGATAGGTTGCAATGTAAAGTCTGAGAAGAGCTTTAATCCAAGTTTTTTTGGGGCTGTAAAGTTGTCACCAGTTGCAGTACATTGCACGTTCCAGGGATCCTCAGTAGACCCTTTGCATCAGATCTCGTAATCGATCATTCTACGTTCGCAGGTTCGTGGCCTGACTGTTTTTCCTACCTCTACATGGGC
>JBFHIO010000270.1:0-3413 GCA_041596435.1 Desulforhopalus sp.
AATGTCCCCGTTACTCTCTGTACTGGTGAAAAGGACGCACGGCCCACCGCCGTACGCCTTCTATTATAGCAGGAGAACCTTTAACTTATTTGATGTTTTCTGCTGCGGCCTTTACCTGCTCAATAACTTTGGCTGGAAGTGGAATGTAGCCCATCTGGTCGGCAATGGACTGGCCATTATCAAGGCAGTAATTAACCATCTGGCGCAGGATGGCGGCTTTCCCGGCGTCGGCATTTTTCTTGTGGAAAATCATCCAGGTGTAGGTGGCGATGGGGTAAGAATCTTTTCCTGCAGGGTCAGAGACCCAGGCGATCATGTTCTCGGGGATTTCAACATTGGCGAGTGCTGCCTGACCGCCAGCGAGACCGGGAGCGATATAGTTTCCCTCTTTGTTCTCAAGAGAAACCATATTCAGTCTGGCCATGCGCGCGTAGGCGTATTCCGTATAGCCGATTGCTCCTGAGGCTCTTTTGATGGAAGCATTTACGCCGGCATTTTTTGGTGATTTGATCATGTTGACAGCCGTGGGCCAGCTGGGCTGTTTTGCAACGCCGACCGCTTCTGCAAACTCAGGGGAGATGGCACTGAGGTGTTTTGTTAAAACGTAGGTTGTTCCGGAGCTGTCCGCCCGGGCAACGACGGTAATCGGGGTGGCGGGGAGTTTCATTCCGGGATTGGCTTCGGCGATGAGGGGATCATTCCACTTCTTCACCTTGCCGAGGAAGATTCCTGTATAGGCTTTGCGGGAGAGTTTGAGGTCTTTCACGCCTTTGAGGTTATAAGCGAGAACAACTTCACCTGCAGTCATCGGGAGAAGCTGAACCCCGTCTTTCACCTTTGCCATCTCCTCTTCCTTCATCGCGGCGTCAGAGGCTGCGAAGTCTACCACACCGTTGAGAAAGTCGCGGATTCCCGCACCAGAGCCCTTGGACTGGTAGTTCACCTGAATCCCGGAATTGGCTTTGCTGAACTGGTGGAACCAGGTGGAGTAGATGGGGTAGGGAAAACTTGCTCCCGAGCCAACCAGTTTGACTTTTCCGGCGAATGCGGCAGATCCGGCGACGGTCAGCGCGAGGGAAACTGCGGCAATTGTAACAAATTTACGGACTTTCATTTTTTCTCCTTGTAAACTGGGTTTGTTTCTTTGAACAGAGGTAACCATAAAGAATTTATTCCTCATTTTCTCCGGGGTCGCCTGAGCTCGAAAGGTGGAGCGTCTCATGTCTTGAAGAGAGCTGCCTGTGCCCCCTTCATGCATGCAGGAGAGAATACGCTTCAATTGTACAGTTGTTGTCAGAATAGTGTTTGGAAAGTGTTAGAGATATCGTTTTTTTTTCGTAGAAACGGCTCTGTTTTCCCCTCTCCCCTTTCTTTCTCGACAGAAGTGGAAACCAGGCTATAATCTCCCCGAGATCCTCTTCACTCTGTTCTTTTTACTCCTTTTACCTCTCTTTTGTCATGACTCGAATACTTCTTGTTCTCATTTTATTGTTGTCCGCCTCTTTTTCTCCGCCCCCTGTTTGTGCCAAAGAAGCTGTTTCTTCTTCCAGTGTTGCGGCTGAACTTGCACGCAGGCAGGTGAAGGTGGACAAGATTATGGCCGGGCTTGATGCCAGCACAGCCCTTGAAGAAATAACGAACAAACGCACGCAGATTCTGGAGCTGCAGGCTGCTACTCAGACAGAACTGGATGTGCTGGAGGGTGAATTGAGTCAGCTCACCAGCGTGCTTGGTGATATCTCTCCCGGAAGCGAAGGAGCCGAATCTCAATTGCCTCCTCCAGAAGTTTCGGGGAACAGTCGACCCAAAAAGGGGGTGGCCGGGCAGGATATTGATCTGCATCAGAAGAAGTTGATCCTGGAACGGCAGGTGGCCAACTATAAACTGCTTCTGCTTTCCTGCGAGGATGCGTTGAAGACCCTGGAGGCCGCGCGTAAGAAGCGGGCCAGCCGCAATCTTGTCTATCTGGGGGATAACATCGTCTCTGTTGGCATGGAGGTAACGTCAAAATTTGATGTGGAAAAGTGGCAGACGTATTTTTCCTGGCCGAAGCGGGTTACCAGTCAGGAAATGGCTCTTCTGACCCCCAATTTTTTCGACCTGCTGCCGGCGCTGCTGGTTTTTCTGCTGGTTTTACTGCGGAGTCTGCCGAGAGTGCGATCCTTTCTTATGGCGTTTGTCGGGAAGGAGAACCTTTTTTATTACCTTGACCGGTTTCTGCTGTGCAAGAGCCTGTTTTTTAATATGTTCGTTGGACTTTTTGCCGGAGCGGTCTTGGTGAGTTACATCAATCCTTCTCCCAATTTTGTTGCCATTGCCGTTTGCTGGCTCTGTATCTTTCTTTTTTATTGGACGGCGGCGCCCCTCTGTGTTCGGGCGGTGCTTTATCGGCTGGTGATTTCGAAAACCGGTGAAAGCGACAAAATAAGCTCGGACCAGATTGCACTCTTCTGGCTTCTCTTCAGTTTCTTTACAGCCCTTGATGTGCTTACTTTTTCCAGTATTCCGGGATTTATTTTTGATTTACAACTTCTGATCTTGTGGCGGTTTCTTGTTCTCTTTTTCTCCCTGCTTTTCCTCGTGTTGACCCTCCATAGCCTGCGACGGAACTATCCGGATTCAATCATCTGCCGAGTCCTGTGGCTGCTCATCCTGCTGAGTTCCTTCGTGCTGATTGTCATGGAAGGGCTGGGATACCGCAACCTTGTCACCTGGTTGTTCAGGGGGATGTGGCAGACGATGGTGCTCTTCGCCTTTGTCCTTTTCATTAATGACTGCATCGACCTTTTTTCTGCTGTTACCTCGAAATACTCCAGCAGGATTCTTGATTTATTGTTTCATGACGAAAAGGAGAATATCCTCCCCACAGGGAATGCCGAGGGCGGCAGCGGTGCACTGGTGAAGTTCGGTCTGAAGCTGTTGCTGTACCTCAGTTTTCCCTGGCTGCTTTCGACTATCTGGGATGGTGCTGCCGAGGAGTCCAGCCAGTTTCAGTTACTCTTTACCGAAGGTTTTCATATCGGAAGTCTGCTTGTCTCTCCGTTGCGCTTCATGGTGGCGGTGTTGACGATGCTCATGGGCTGGTCACTGATCCACTATCTGCGTCGTATTCTCGATAAATTCTGGTTGCGGCGGTCCAATATTTCCAACAACTCACGGGACACGGTGCTCACCCTTTCGGGGTATCTGGCAATCGGTGCATTGATCCTTGTCTCACTCAGTATTGCCGGGTTTAAACTCACCGGGCTGAGCATGATTCTTGGAGCGTTGTCGGTTGGTATTGGTTTCGGCCTGCAGAACGTAGTGAACAACTTTATCTCTGGCTTGATCCTGATGTTTGAACAGCCTATTAAAAAGGGTGACTGGGTGAAGGCGGGGGATACGGAGGGTACCGTCAAAAAGATCAGTATCCG
>JBFHIO010000271.1:0-3407 GCA_041596435.1 Desulforhopalus sp.
CGCTATCATCATTCTCAAAAAAATTGAACATCGTCTTTTTATCCCAGGTTTTGGCCATCATTGAGATCCTGTTCGCATCCTTTATCTTATAGGCACCATGGTTCAATATTCCCCTGTTACCGACACGATTAAAGCCGCCATCCGGCAAAGAATCGCTCCTGAATTACTTCTCAGCACCCCGGAAGAATGCGCTCAATTTGCCAGCGATACTTCCGCCCTTACCTACACCCCCGAACTGGTTGTCCGTGCCAAAAGTGTCGAGGATATACAAGCCCTGATGGAGCTGGCCAACATGTACCATTTTCCGGTAACCCCGCGTGGCGGAGGATCGGGACTTGCCGGTGCCTGCCTGCCATCTCTTGGTGGAGTCGTGCTGCTTACCGAAGGACTCAACCAGATTTCGGTGATTGACGGTAAAAATTTCATCATGAAGGTTGAGCCGGGAGTTATCAGCCAGCAGGTACGCCTGGCCGCAGATGCAGCCGGCCTTTTCTACCCGCCAGATCCGGCCGGGATGGATCTGAGCACTATTGGCGGCAATGCGGCAACCGACGCCGGAGGTCCGGCCTGTGTCAAATATGGCACCACCCGTGATTATATCCTTGGCCTCGAGGCAGTCCTGCCCGACGGCCAGCTGATCACCACCGGCGTACAAACGAGAAAAGGCGTCGTTGGTTATGATCTGACGAATCTGCTCGTTGGCAGTGAGGGAACGCTTGGAATAATCACCTCGCTTACCTTGAAACTGCTCGCCAAACCTGCGGCCACCAAAACGATGATGTGTGTTTTCCAGGATATGGTCTCGGCCATGAACTGTGTGACAGCTGTTATGAGCCAGGGATATCTGCCCAGCGCCATAGAGTTTCTTGACCATCGGTGCCTGTCTCTTATCGGAGAAATGCTGCCCTTTTCCCTGCCTGCGGGTAAACCATCCATCTTAATCATAGAAGTTGATGGGCCAGAAAATCAGGTTGCGGACGAAATGGAGGCTATTTGCGCCATTGCCCGGGCAGAAGCTGCCACAGAGCTGATTAAAGCAAAGAGTAATGAGGAGCGGGAAACAATCTGGGCAGTGCGTCGCCAGGTCAGTCTGCGCATCCATGACTATGCACAGCTCTACATTCCAGAAGATATCGTTGTCCCTCTTACCGCCATTGCCGAACTGGTTGATGCGCTGCCTTTTTATGAAGAGAAATACGGTCTCGAGGTTTTTGCCTTCGGTCATGCGGGAGACGGTAACATCCACCTCAATATAACCACCCAGAGTCTCGACAAGACAGATTTAGCCCATGAAGGCACCAGGGCCCTGCTTGAACTGACATTACAGCTGCAGGGAACAATATCGGGGGAACATGGCATTGGTCTTACCAAGGCGCCGTACCTGCCAATGGAGCTGTCGCAAAACAGCATCGAGCTGCAGAGAAATATCAAAAAGCTGTTCGACCCCAACCTGGTGTTAAACCCGGGCAAAATATTTCCAGAAGGTTAAGGCAGGCCCATACAGATTATGACACTTTCCCGACACAATAACGATTCGACGCGCCTCAGTAGAAGAGTATGCAATATTTCTCCGTCAGCCACCAAGCAGATGGCAATTCTTGCCGCTGATATTGGCGGCTGTGTTTCACTCGGTCAGGGAGTTCCCTCTTTTGCCACGCCGCCGCATGTTGTCGAGGCGGTTATCAAGGCTTTGCGGGGAGATCCCGGCAGCGGACAATATTCACTGCAGACCGGAATGCCGGCGCTGAGAAAACGGATCGCGCAGTATATGCTCGATGAAAAAGATGTAGAGGTAGATCCGGAGAGTGAAATCTGCGTCACTGTCGGCGGTATGGAAGCGCTGCTGGCCACGGTCATGACGGTGGTTGACGAAGGCGATGAGGTCATTCTGCCTTCTCCCACCTATGCCTCGTATATTGAACAGATTCAACTCGCCGGGGGTATTCCGGTATTCGTACCGTTGACCAGCACCTGGGGCCTTGATCTGGCGGCGATCAGTGAGGCGGTTACGGCGAAAACCAGGGCCATAATGATCTGCAATCCCGGCAATCCTACCGGAACAGTTTTTTCTGATGCTGAGATCATTGCCCTCTGTGAACTGGCTGTTGCCCACGATTTTGTGGTCATCACCGATGAGGCGTATGATTATATGGTCTATGACGGGAAGGCGCCGCTGAATCCTCTCAGCATTGATGCCTTTCGTAATAATGTGATTTCCGTCTCTTCTCTCTCCAAAAAATATGCCCTTACCGGCTGGCGGGTGGGTTGGGTTGCCGCGGCAGGAATGTGGATGGAACAGATCATGAAAGTCCATGATGCGACAGCCATCTGTGCCCCGACTCCATCGCAGTTTGCCGCCCTTGCCGCCCTCGACGGAGAACAGGAGTGTGTTGCGGGAATGCGCGATGCGCTGGTCAAACGACGGGATCTGTGCTGCGCCAGACTCGACAGGCTGCAGAAGTATTTTTCCTACGTGCCGCCCAAAGGTGCTTTTTACGTCATGGCCAAGTACCTGTTTCCTGCAGCCTCTTCTCAAGAGGTGGCCACCCGCCTGCTTGAGGAGGCAAAGGTCATCACCATTCCCGGCGGCGCTTTTGGTCAAGGCGGAGAAGGACATCTGCGTTTGTCATTTGGCGGCGAATCAGCAGTGATCAATGAGGCCTTTGATCGCATGGAACAGTGGTGCATGATGATGAATCCCACCCTGTAGTTGAACATATCCTGCTCATACAAAGCCCTCCTTTTGCAGGCGACCTTCTTCTTGCCGATTATTGCTTTCAGGGGCCCTTGAACCAGCGTGTCTTTCGTTCATATTCAAGGTCCCCTGAAATGAAGACTGCCCTCTTCTTTTCACTCCTGCCGTTACCCGGGGCCCGCTCCTGCTCTCGACGTTTCATTTTATCTGAACAACATCCCGCTGCATATCGTCTCTACAATACCTCATGACAAAACCATTTGAGGAAAAGCCTGCTGCGACTTCATTGTACTCATGAAGTCGGACACATAATAGCAACACACGAATTACGGTTGCCCTGAACATTTTCCCCCGGCCTTCCCGCTCACACTCCCGAACATCTGAAAAATGACGCCCTTTCAATAATCAAAGCAATGGGCAACATGCCAAAACGTCATTGACGGTGCAATGACCGCTTCAGGGAACGGCGCAGCCCAACGAAGGGTGGCTGACGATGTGAGCCCGACACATGCGGAGTGGCAAATTTAAGGGGATCTTGAACTGAAACTCAAGGACGTGCCGTGTGAAAATATGCTTGAGTTAGCTTATTAATTCTGTTAGACATGTCTTGAAATATAAGTATCTGCCACTCAACGCGGGAGGCACTCGCACATTCATTTTCTCCCCCCCCTCTTTGCCCGAGACAGAGTAATTGCATCAGACACCTGTTTAC
>JBFHIO010000272.1:0-3393 GCA_041596435.1 Desulforhopalus sp.
ACCAACCAATTCCTCCGCAAGCGGTTGTTGGAGCAACGACAGAACTGCTTCCGCAGTGGCTGGAACTGCTGAGTGTCACCATTCGCTGGTCATATCCGTGAAACCACTGTGGTATGGAATCAAGGCAAAACTTCCTCATAAAAAACAAACCGGTCCTTCTACATTTATGAGCGGCTTCCCTGATATCTCCGGCCAGAATACAGCCAAACAGGCATCCGACAGCAGCTGCGATTGCGGCTGCGGACATCAGCATTAACGGCTTTAAAAAAAATCAGCTCCGTGCCTTTTTTCTCCCCAGGACAAAGGCACGGACAGACCGGCTGATATCGTCTTCATTTGTCATCCAGGAGCAGACGCTGATACGGATAACTTCCTTTCCAGCCCAGAATGCTCCGCCAGCCCAGCACTCCCCGGACCGCTGAATATTCTTTATTGTCCTCAGTGTTACCGGGTCTTCCTCACAGGCAACAACCACCTGATTGTACACGACATCATTGAGGATCTCGAACCCCTCTGCCCTGAGCTCTTCGGCAAACTGTACCGCCCGCAGATGAAGGCCATAAACCAGTTCATCCACCCCTTCTCTTCCGAGATACTTCAGAGTCGCCCAGAGGTCTACAGAGCGAGCCCGTTTCGACATCTCCGGGGTATAAAACATCCCGCTTCTGTTTTCACCGTCGCTCATAAAGGAACCGGAGGCATGGAGTGCCGCCTTCAGGGCCTCTTCATCCGTGCATAAAACAATGCCGTTTTCATAGGGGGTGTTGAGGGTTTTATGGCCGTCGAGGGAGAAGGAACTGGCCCGTTCGATGCCCCGGGTAAGTTGTTTCAACCTGCCGGACGCCGCAGCCCAGAGACCGAAGGCACCATCAATATGAACCCACGCACCTGCTCTCTGCGCTCTTTCGCAGATCTCTTCAAAAGGATCAAACGCGCCGGAACAGAGGTTGCCCGCCTGCAGGATGAGAATCGTCTTATCATCAAGTTCCGGAACATCCGAGGCCTTCATCCGCCCTTCTGCATCTGTATCAACCCACTCCACCGTATCAAGACCAAACCCCAGCAAAGCGACTGCCTTGCTCACCGTAGAGTGTGCCTCTCTTCCAGCGACAATGCGTATCCGGGGAGCGCCGTAAAAACCTTTTTTATTGATATCCCAGTTGTTATTGGCAAAAATTCGATACCGCCCGGCGGCAAGTCCGCAGAGGATGGCAATAGAAGAGCCGGTGACAAAGCCGGCAACGGTGCTTCCTGGAAGGCCAAGCAGATCTCTCAACCAGCCCTCGCAGATAGTCTCCAGTTTCGAGGCAAGGGGCGACATCTCATACAGGGCGCAGTTTTGATCCCAGCAATCCGCAAGCAGCCGTGCAGCCAGCCCTGCGGGAATAACACCACCATCCACAAAGCCGAAAAAGCGACCGCCCGTCTGCGCCACGGTTGCTGGAGAACCGTATCTGTGGAGCAGTCCCACTATTTCAGCGGCATCTCCAGTGGATACGGGCAATTCTTCAACAAAATTCTTCAGTCCGGCAAGGGCCTCATCAGTGGGAAAGACACTCCTTTCGTTCACTTTATCCATATAGGAGAAGGCGTAATTCTGCGCCTGCCTGAAGATCTCTTTCCCTTTCATTTCCTGCTGCATTTTATCGCGTAAAGACAAGATCGCTCTCCTTTTCAGACGTCTGCCTGACAAACTCAAGATTCATTATTTTATCAAATAAGGGTCCGTTGAACTAATGGCCATCTCTCACAATTTCTCTGCCAGAACAGCATCAAGAACAGCAACGAGTTTACGCGTTTTTGCCAGGTCAAGCGCATCCGGATGAGGCGGAGCAAACTGACACGAATCGTTGTCATAATACTGCCCTGATGCATCGACGAATTCATCTGACACGGCTGCACGACAGAGTATATCTGCACCAATTCCCAGGTCCAGCCCATCGACCCCATAAGCGCTTTTCACCAGTTTACTTCCAAGCATGGATGCGGGATTTACTGCAATAATAGACGGGCCCCTGCCTTTGAGTTCCAACGCCATCTCACGAGACCACATGGTGAGTGCAAGTTTGCTTTGCGCATAAATTCGGCCATCGGAAAGACTGCTCTCTGTGCTCACAAGGGCTTCGAGATCAACTGTAGACTGAGCAGCGGAGGACGTATTGACCACACGACCGGTTGTCCCCAGCAGAGACAGAAGCCTTCTCGTCAATAAATACGGTGCATATACATTGACTGCAAACCGGGTATCAAGACCGTCAGCTGTTGTCCGCTCTGGAACACAATACACACCGGCATTGTTGAGCAGCGCATCAAGTTTGTCATGTTTTGCAGTAACAGCTTTTGCAAGAGCCTCCACATCGGCAAGACGGGATAAATCTGCCAGGTAACCTTCAACCCGGCCTTCTCCTTTCATATCAGAAAGCATCTTTTCAGCAGCAGCCAGTTTTTTCGGATTGCGCCCGTGAATGAGAACATAATGTCCTTGTAAAACAAGCATCTTCGCCGTTTCACGACCAATCCCATCGGTAGAACCGGTAACAAGAATAATTTTCTGCATAGTTTATTTTATCTCCTGAATTACAAAGGAATCCTGTTCAAAAAAGGTCCGTTGATTTTCCACCTCAAACTAAAAAAACAGTTCATCCACAGCGACGAAACGTCTGAGCAGCATGGTTCTTCTGGAAATATGTTCAAGATGGCACTTATGTGTAGCGGACTGCAATGATAAACGCCTGGGCCCACATTAAGTGATAATAGGGTTTTATCGATTTTCCTTTCATTACAGAGGGATTCCGGCAGCCAGCATTTCTTCTTGAATTTCCTGGCTTTGCCCAGGGGACAACTTCCCGCGTAGAAAAGAACAAATAACTTTTGGCTGAACATTTACAGTCATGGCCAGTGTTTTCACATGATGGGTGCCTTGAATAATCTTGTATTTCGTTCATTTTCAAGGCACAGAAGAAAATTTATTAGAGCAATGTTCGATATCTCGACGTCTCGTTCCTCGCTTTGTCGGAGGATAAATTTTTGACTGTAACGATGGATAGCGAAAGACTGATTATTCAAGGTACCCTTATATCCATGCCTGGTTAATTTTTGTTCAAGTCCGTCAATATCCTTGGCCAAAATTGATTCACCCACTGTTTCCGTAACTGGAGATTCACCACTCATATATGCAGCCTCAAATGCAAGCGTAAGAGCTGAATTGGTACAATAAGTGCGACAGCTTAATATGAAAAAGAGTGAGCTGCCGGTATGGTTATGTCACCACAACCTAACCGGAGGTTACCATGCACACATGTACAGGTCCCTGCTGGCAACAGCTCACTCTTTTAGAAAGGTACCAGATCATGGTCTTTCTTCAAACAGGAAGATCTCAGACAGAGATTGCTG
>JBFHIO010000273.1:0-3389 GCA_041596435.1 Desulforhopalus sp.
TACACCCATGGTGAAATGCTGCCCTGTCACGGCTACCCCGAGCTGAAAAAATACCCGCATTTCTATGGCCATTTTGGCACTGCATGGCAGAATCAACAAAAAGAGTTCCCCACCTTCCCGGGAGCGATTCTCTTCACCACCAACTGCATCCAGAAACCGAAGCCTGAATATAAAGACCGTGTCTTCACCACTGGACTTGTCGGCTGGCCCGATCAGGTGCATATCGAGGACGACAAAGATTTCACTCCCGTTATCGAGAAAGCACTCTCCATGCCCGGTTTCGCCGAAGATGAGGACAAAGGCAGTGTCATGAGCGGCTTCGCTCACAACGCCGTCCTCAACGTTGCTGACAAAGTAATTGCAGGGGTAAAGGGCGGCGACATTCGTCACTTTTTCCTCGTCGGTGGCTGTGATGGTGCCAAACCGGGTCGTAATTACTACACTGAACTGGCAGAAAAAATTCCTCAGGACTGCATAATTCTCACCCTCGCCTGCGGCAAGTTTCGTTTCTTCGACAAAAAACTGGGTGACATTAACGGCATCCCGCGTCTGCTCGACATTGGTCAGTGCAACGATGCCTACTCCGCCATTCAAATCGCTCTCGCACTCTCCAAAGCATTTGACTGCGGTGTCAACGATCTGCCTCTCTCCTTCATCCTCTCCTGGTATGAGCAGAAGGCAGTGGTTATTCTTCTCTCTCTCTTCAGCCTTGGGATCAAGGACATTCGCCTTGGACCCACGCTGCCGGCATTTATCTCTCCCAACGTACTCAATGTACTGGTAGAGAATTTCGCCTGCAAACCGATCAGCACCCCTGATGAAGACCTGAAGACTATCCTCGGTTGAAAACGTCAGCCTGCAGACAGCACAGATGAGTAAAAGCGGGCAGGTCTCAAGGAAACTTTGAGACCTGCCCGCTTTGTCGGTAGATTCTTCCTGCTGAAAAACGGGGAAAATTCTGAAGAATACCGTTTTTAAAGATACTGTTTCGCAATCAAACCTGAACTGTCAGCCCACTCCCAAACCCGGACCCACAAAAAGAGACACACATATGAAACAAATGAGAAAAATAATCAAAATAGACGAAGAACTCTGTGATGGCTGTGGCCTCTGCGTACCAGACTGTGCCGAAGGGTCATTGCGCATTATCAACGGCAAGGCCAAGTTAATGGGCGACAAACTCTGCGATGGCCTTGGTGCCTGCCTGGGCTCCTGCCCCACCGGTGCGCTGACCATTGAAGAACGCGAAGCCGACCACTTTGATGAGGAAGCCGTAGAAGAATTTCTCTCCGCTGAAAAGAAAGGCGGCTGCCCCTCCGCAGCAGTGCACTCCTTTGCTCCAAAGCAGGGACAGCAGGCCAGCAAACCAGAGGATCACTCTGCGATGCAGAAAGCGATGAAAGAAGGAGTCTCTTTTGCAGGTGATGACAGCGAATCTCTGCTCTCCCACTGGCCGATCCAGCTGCGTCTGACACCACCCTCAGCCCCCTTTCTAAAAGGAGCCGATCTGCTTGTCGCCGCGGACTGCACCGCCGTTGCAGCCGGCAATTTTCAGCAGAAGTATCTTGCGGGAAAAGCAGTTGTCATGAGCTGTCCAAAATTCGATGACCAGAATCTCCAGGTAGAAAAATTCACTCAGATATTCAGTGAAGCGAAGCTCCGCAGTATCACCATCCTCTTGATGGAAGTACCCTGCTGCTCTTCAATGAACCGCCTTATCAAAACAGCTCTGGAACGTTCTGGCGCGGAAATTCCTGTGGAACAGGTCATCATCTCGCTGCAGGGAAAAGAATTGTCACGCGAGAAATGGAGAAAAGAAGCGGTACTGCCTGTGGTGAACATGGGCTGAGCCTGAGATGGCTGGAGGGAGCCTTGAAATATCTTGTGTTTTATTCATATTCAAGGCTCAGGAGAAAATTTACCAGCGCAGACTCACCGTCTGGCCCTGCTGAACAATACCAACGCCACTCGTCTGCAGGAGCTGGAAAAGCGGCCGACCAAAGAAAAACATCTCGAGGCCGAGACTCATCCCCCGTCCCCCTGCCAGCCGATCGCGAAAGCGGAGATCAAGGTGCACCCGCGCCTCGACTTCCGCTTTTTCTTTTATCGAAAGACTTCCAAGGTCGGAGAAAAAATCGCAGGAGCAGGCTCTTTCATGTTCTTCGATGAAAGGCAGCATCTCGTGTCCGTCGCCAAGAATCGCCCGGCGGTCAAGAGTATCCTTCTCCATCAGGGCAAGAATCTCTGCGGGATCCCAGCACTTCAATACCCGACAGGCCTGCGGTCGAAAAGAATAAATCGTACAGCCCTTTTCTTCTGAGAAATAGCGACAGCTCCAGCTCTGCCCCTCTCCTGAGATTTTCACCAGCTCCACAGCCACCGGTTCCACACCATCAGGTTTATCGACCAGCTCGCCACAGCGCACAGTGAGCAGATGCTCCAGCGGGATTTGTCCCTCCTGTACCAGCGGCAGGTCGACACTGTGCAGTGCAGGCCCCCCCGCACGGCAGCAGTCACCACAACGATGGCAGGTGGTCTGTATCTCTTTCTTTGCTTTTTTCATCTTCGCTCCAACAGGCCTTGCATTTTACGTCTCCTCAGATAGACTTCAGGTTGAAATTTTTTCAGGAGGAAACCATGAAAATAACTCTCTATAAATCAGCTCTCTGTCCCCGCTGTCACGCGGTCCAAACCATGCTGGATGAGATAACAGCGGAACACCCGGATCTGCAGGTGGAGCAGGTGGATATCCTTGCGTCCCCTCTGCGTGCGCTGCGCGCCGGCGTGCACATGATTCCGACACTGGACGCCGGGAAAGCCCGTCTCTCCATGATTATGCCCACCCGGAGAAAAGTGCAGACCTTTCTGCAGAAAAATGGTCTTTAAGGAACATTAAATAATCGCCCATTCTCTTTGTACAGTCAAAAATTTATCCTCGGGAATTATATGCCTGCGGTAAATTTTCTCCTGTGCCTCGAATATGAACGAAATACGAGCTGTTTCAAGGTCCCCTTTAATCCCACAGGTTCCATTTCTACAGTTTTTATCAATAACAACGGAGAATACCGTGAATAGATTCCTCAAAAACAGTCTCGGACTCCTCGACATTATCTCGTGGATTATTGTCCTTCTCTTTTTCTGCGGTTCAGCTTTTTTTAATAATGGTAATCTCGGCCAGTCAACCATCGGCGCAGTATCGATTATTATTGAGATGTTCATCATCACTCTTGCCATTGAGATCTGCATTGAGTGCCTGAAAGATACAAAAGGCATCGGCACCATCACCGGCTTTATCACCAATGGTCCGGAGGCTGTCGTGCTGATTGTCGGTCTCATCGGGGGCAATATAGTCTTCGCAGCCTCAACCCCCCTCGGCTCCAACTTCATGA
>JBFHIO010000274.1:0-3375 GCA_041596435.1 Desulforhopalus sp.
TCCGATCGGCCGTTTCGGCTTTGGTTGTGGGACGGGCGCGATGGCGCTGGGGTGCGTCCACTGCAGATCCCTGACATAAGTCTCCGTAACACCGAAGGCATCACGCCGGTCCGTCTCGGCGGACGTGATTACCTGCTGCTGGTGAGTGATGACGGAAACCGCAGTCGAAATATTCCTGGTCACTATATGTTATTGCCCCTGGCAGCCCTGGGGTTACCGTTGCAGCCTGAATAACCGGGCCTCTCATGCCCGCTTTGATCTTAACTCTGTCCGCTTTCCGCTGCCGACCTGAAAGGCCACGCCAGGCTTGTGGAACGGGTACAGACTCATAGGTCAAACAAAAGAATCTCACAAACCAGCTATAATGACTGGTAAAAGAGGATACGGTTCTGTTGCTGCTTAACTCCAGTGTTCCCCCCTTTCTTGAGGCCGAGAATTGAATATTCATATTCGCAATGAGAATGCAGGTGATTTGGCGCCAATACACCGAGTCACTGAACTGGCCTTCAGGGATGCTCCCCATACTGATCATACCGAGCAATTTATTGTTGATGCGCTTCGGTGGAACGAGGCATTGATCATCTCCATGGTCGCAGAATCGGCTGGAGAGGTCGTTGGTCATGTTGCTGTTTCTCCCGTCACTATTGCTGATGGAGCTGTTGGCTGGTTTGGGCTTGGGCCAATCTCTGTACTACCCGAATTGCAGGGGCAGGGTATTGGATCTAAACTCATGAAAAGTGTGCTTGCTGATCTTGAGGCGAGGGGTGCTGCAGGTTGCGTAGTGCTCGGAGATCCTGGCTATTATGGGCGCTTTGGGTTCAAAGTTGTTGAGGGAATCCTTTTGCCTGGCATGCTGGCAGAGTACTTTCAAGCAAAGTCTTTTGATGGCCGCTTTCCGAAAGGGGAGGTGGTATACCATGAGGCTTTCTCGGCACAGAGTTAACAGTAATCGGCTGTACCGCGACCGATTTCCCGCAGCTTCATGGCTCCAAACCGGTGCATGAGTTGGGCGTCAGGGATTAGAATGACATGCAGTGCTGCTGAAAAAGAGTAAGTGGCTTGTGCAAAACCTCTGAAAATTGATTCTAAAAAATATTACTGGTCAGGAGATTATATGTCAGATAGACAGAGTAGTGAAAAGCAGGAAGTAACAATTGTTGATATAAAAATGCCATTTATGTCTATGGTCATTTTCCTCGTGAAACTCGCAATCGCTTCAATCCCGGCGGTTATGATTTTATCGGTTCTCTTTATGATTTTCGGAGCAATCTTTGGGGGCGCTTTTCAGGGAATGATGGGAATGGGGATGGGGCATTATTAACGGGGAACATCGAAGAATCGGCACTCTTCTTTGTTCCAGCCAGAATCTTACTGTCTTTTCCTGGCCTCCCGCAGGGAGCAGCAATTACCTCTTCTGCGGGACGAAAACACAGGGTTAAAAAAGTAACAACATCCCCAGCCCTGCCATGGTGACACCCAGCAGGATACTTCCCACCCGCACTCCGAACTTCCATCCCCCCGAAAAAAAGGCAATGCCGCTTTTAACCGCACTGTTGGCAACCACCGCAATGGTGATGCCGACAGCTCCCACCGTATGGCTCAGCTGGGCATTTTGAGTCTGCTCTGCAATGGAAAGCGTAATGGGGTCTACATCGGCCAGTCCGGAAACAAGAGACGCCAGGTACAACCCCTTATCCCCCAGATACATTTGAGCAATTTTTGCAACGAAGAGAATACACACAAAAAACAGGGAAAACTTGATGGCCGGCCCAAGAGAGAAGGGGTTTTTCAAGTCGAGTTTTTCTGATCCTCCTGATTTTCCGGAAGCGTGGTTTTTTGACCGCAGCCATAAAAGGGCCACCGCAACAGCCGCGCCGACGGTCATGGTGCCAAGAGACCATGCCAGCTGTATCATCAATGCGTGGTCTAAAATGGCTGCTACCACCAGAACCCGGCAGAACATGGTGGCGTTGGCGATAATGGTCGCAAAGGTGCACTGGTTGAGGAGAGCGGGGGTTTGCCTGGCCTGGTTTGCCATCGCTGCCGTTACCGCGGTTGAAGATGTAAGACCACCGAAGAGTCCTGTCAGGCCCAGGCCTTTGTCAACACCGAGAAATTTGGTCAGAAAATATCCCACAAAGCTGATTCCCGATATCAGGATAACGAGAAACATGACCTTGTACGGATTAAACACGCCATAGGCGTCTAATGCCCGATTGGGAAGGATGGGGAGGACGATAAGGATAATGACCAAAAATTTTAAAGTGTCTGTCAATTCCACCCGCTTTAATCTTGAAAGGACCCGGCCCATGGACCTTTTTAACGCCAGAATGATTGTAATGAGCAGTGCCAGCACACCGGCTTCAAGGGGCCAGGTGTAGCAGAGAGCACCCAGACCGCAGCAAACAATAGCAGAAGTCTCCGTCGTAATTCCAGGATCGTCATGGTTTGTTTGGAAATAACTGAATGTAATAAATGCGATCAGCCCGGCAATGATGGCCAGTGCGATAAATGGCTGGGTGGTTCCAATCATGGCAGCAGCAAATCCGCCGAGGGAGAGGATGGAAAACGTCCTTACCCCTATCAAGATGTCCGGGATCTCCCGTTTTTCCTCTGTGTCCGTGGCATCTGGATCACATGGGGCGCCAAACGGCGGGGTGAGGGATCGTTCCAGGCCAATGAGGACGCCAATGCCCAGTGCGTAGAGTATCTTCAGGAGAATGGATATGTCTAAATTCATTTTAACCTTTCAAATTGAAGAGATTTGACCTCGATGCCTGTTGGAGGTAACGACCTGTCCCGAGACGTTATTATATCCTGTAATTTCGTAGATTTGTCAAAGTCATTGCCGTGCCTCCTCTTGCCCGATACTTCCCGAGGCCCCATGTCCCGGGAACCTTGAAGCCTTTTGTCTGTCGTCCATATGCGATATTCCCTCGTGTCACAATATCACAAATTAAAAGAAGAGTTGACCGTACAATATATCTGCAGGGGCTCCTCATAGGGAATCTCTATCTGTTTTGTGTTTATGATCATAAATAACAATTAGAATTTGTGGAAGAAGTGTGACATTACTCTATTTAAAAATGAGGGAACATTGCATAATCAGTCTCTCGCCCATCTTCTTCGTTACAGTCAAAAATTTATCCTCCGTATATCAGACATATACCTGTGGTAAATTTCCTCATGTGCCTCGAATATGAACGAGATACAAGATCCTTCAAGGTCCCCCGGAGTCATGATTCATAAACAAGTGATCTGTATTTTAATCCACAATTGGAGGTTATCTGGAAATGGTTAAAAATGTTTTTGCCACCCGATGGGGCATCATCGGAGTTGGCGCTTTTATCGGCATTGCGGCAGCCCTGCTGCAAA
>JBFHIO010000275.1:0-3372 GCA_041596435.1 Desulforhopalus sp.
ACGGTAACCAACTCCGGCTTCCTTACCGGGCTTTATGTCCCAATGGTGCCCCTGCTCGGACTGCTGTTTTTTCGGCGGCGGGTGAATTTATTCATCTGGCCTGCAGCGGCCGGGTGTCTCTGCGGGACGTGGCTGCTCAGCGGAGGCCATCAACTTGACGGCTTTGCTTCCGGTGACCTGTGGGTTATTGCCTCTGCCTTTTTCTGGGCGGGGCATGTTCTGCTGGTAGGACATGTGGCACAGCGCACCGGCGCTCCGCTGGTGCTGGCGCTGGTGCAGTTCTTTGTCTGTGGCATAGTCGGCCTGCTGGCTGGCGGCATTGTGGAACACCCTTCCATTATGGCCTTTGCCGGGGCATGGAAGGGTATCGCCTGGATGGGAATCATGTCGGTGGGCATTGCCTTTACTCTGCAGGTGGTTGCTCAGCGCTGGTCTCCCGCTGCGGATGCCGCGATTCTCCTCAGTTCAGAGTCTGTTTTTGCAGCTCTGGGAGGAGCAATTTTCCTCGGGGAGCGGATGGTTCTGGTGCAATTGTGTGGTGCGGCGTTGATTTTTGTCTGCATCCTTGCGGTGGAGCTGGTTCCGCTGTTGCGCCGAAAGCAGGTCCTGGAGTGAGGAGTAACCAGCCTTCCGTCCATTTTCTTTCAACACCGTTAAAAAAGTATCCTCGGAGGTACGCGCCAGACTCCGATATCACTCATATGCCTGCAATAAATTTCATTATGTGCTTATAATATGAAAGAAATATCCATTTTTTCAAAATACCCGCATATTATTCTGTTTCCAGCTTGAGTCTTTACAGTGCTCATTTTTTCCGTAGACACTGCATGTGTCTGCGAACTTTCATTCGAGGGAGGATCCCATGTCCGTTCATGTCGTAAACCATCCACTGATTAAACATAAACTTGGCCTCATGCGTCAGCATGATGTCTCCACCAAAGATTTTCGTGACCTCGCCTCAGAGCTGGCCCGCCTGCTCACCTATGAGGCCACCAAAGACCTGACTACCGAAACGGTGACCATCCAGGGTTGGGATGGGGATGTGGAGGTGGAGATGATCAAAGGTAAAAAAGTAACCATCGTGCCTATTCTCCGTGCTGGTCTCGGGATGATGGACGGTGTTCTCGACATGATTCCTTCGGCCAAGGTAAGTGTGGTTGGTTTCTACCGTAATGAGGAAACCCTGGAGCCGGTGGAGTATTACATCAAATATGCCAGTGAGATTAAAGAGCGGGTGGCAATGATTCTTGACCCGATGCTGGCCACCGGTGGCACGCTGCTCGCCACTATCGAGAGCCTGAAGGCTGCGGGCTGCACAAAGATTAAAGGACTCTTTCTTGTCGCTGCTCCAGAGGGAATCAAACGTATCTCCGAGGCCCATCCCGATGTGGAAATATATGTGGCGGCAGTAGACGATCGGCTCAACGAACACGGCTATATTCTGCCGGGACTCGGTGACGCTGGTGATAAGATCTTCGGAACCCGATAAGGAGACGGTATGGCAGACGACTCCTTTGAATCAACGACCTATAATTTTCGCCTGCGTGATGCCTTTTTCGGCGGGCAGATGCTCTTTGTCGCTTTCGGGGCCCTGGTCCTCGTGCCGTTGCTTACCGGACTGAATACCAATGTTGCACTTTTTACCGCAGGTTGCGGTACACTGGTTTTTCAGCTGATCACCCGCGGCAGGGTGCCGATCTTTCTTGCCTCTTCTTTCGCCTTTATTGCGCCGATCATGTTTGGTGTGCAGCAGTGGGGCGTACCGGCCACGCTCTGCGGACTGGTGGCCGCCGGTCTCTTTTATGTGATACTCAGCTTTTTTATTCGCTGGTCAGGTGCTGGTTTTCTCAACCGTTTCCTTCCTCCGGTGGTGACCGGGCCGGTAATCATGGTCATTGGCCTGGTGCTTGCCCCGACGGCGGTACATATGGCCATGGGACGCACCGGCAGTGGAGATGCCTGGCTGGTGCCAGAGCCGACGGCAATGATTGTCGCGGCCGTCGCTCTTGGAACGACTGCTCTGGTGGCGCTGCTCGGCAAAGGCTGGTTTCGACTGGTACCGATCTTCAGTGGGATTGTTGCCGGGTATGTTGTGGCTTTGATCCTTGATTTCTCTGGAGCTACTGCTTCTCTGCAGGCGGGGTTTGCGCCGGGAGATCTCGCCAACTATACGTCGACCCGACTGATTGATTTTACTGCAGTGAAGGAGAGCCCCTGGCTGGCAGTCCCCCATTTCGTTTTTCCCGAATGGAGTCTTGATGCCATTTTCTTTATTGTGCCAGTAGCTATTGCCCCGGCCATTGAGCATGTTGGTGATATCCTCGCCATCAGTTCGGTAACCGGGAAAAATTATGTAGAGGATCCCGGCATTCAGAACACAATGCTCGGTGACGGCATTGCGACCTCCATCGCCTGCATGCTTGGCGGGCCTCCGAATACCACGTATTCTGAAGTGACCGGGGCGGTTGCTCTTACCCGTGCTTTTAATCCGGCGATCATGACCTGGGCGGCCATTACCGCAATTCTTCTCAGTTTTGTTGAAAAGGTGGGGGCGCTCCTCGGCACCATCCCTGCTCCGGTGATGGGCGGGATCATGATACTGCTCTTCGGTATGATCACGGTTGTTGGGATAAATACCCTGATCAAAGCGCAACTTGACTTGTCTATTGCACGAAACCTTATTATCGTTTCTGTGATTCTCGTCTGCGGAATTGGCGGCATGAAATTTACTGCCGGCGCCTTTGCCATCGAGAAAATTGGCCTTGCAGGAATACTCGGCCTTGTGCTGAATATGATACTGCCGCGGTCTTCCGCAGCGAAAAAGAAATAATCGATTTTATCATAATTAAACAACTTTTACTCTCTACAAGGAGTCGCAATGGATTTCCCCATAGATCTGTCCGCCTTTACCCCTCTGAAGTTTGATCTGAACCAGCCTGAACTCTCTGAGGCGAACAGAAAAACGCTTGAGGAAAATATCCAGCTCGTCCGTGATGCCATCATTTTTTTCACCGCCCTTGCCAACGTGAAGGGGCTGGGTGGTCACACCGGCGGGGCCTACGATATTGTACCGGAGATGCTTATTGTGGATGCCTTTATGAAGGGCTCCGATACGATTCATCCTGTCTATTTTGACGAGGCTGGACACCGTGTTGCCATTCAGTACCTCATGGCGGTACTCAACGGGTACAAACCGGCGGAATCGCTGCTGCATTATCGCGAGTTTGATCACGGATTCTATGGTCACCCGGAACGCGATGAAGAAAATGGCGTCTTCTTCTCATCTGGACGTCTTGGTCACATGTGGAGTTATGTCAACGGGGTTGCCGAGGCAGACAAGAGCAAGACTGTGGTCATGTTTGGCAGCGACGG